>NZ_JBIWEO010000011.1:0-230982 GCF_044762555.1 Pseudomonas sp. NPDC096917
AGCACAAACACGCTTTCAAGAGCCACATCCTGACCAAAATGTCGACCAAGCGTAAGCGTCAACTGCGCGGAAGCAGCTTGCTGCATCCGTCCGACGTGGCAAAAGTCGAGCGCATGCTGCGCCTTCGTTAATTTTTGGTTAAGACTAGAGGAAGTAACTCATGGCTCGTGTAAAGCGTGGCGTTGTCGCCCGTAAACGTCACAAAAAAATTCTGAAACTGGCTAAAGGCTACTACGGCGCACGCTCACGCGTATTCCGTGTTGCCAAGCAAGCGGTAATCAAGGCAGGCCAATACGCCTACCGTGACCGCCGTCAGAAAAAACGTCAGTTCCGCGCTCTGTGGATCGCTCGTATCAACGCTGGTGCACGTATCAACGGTCTGTCTTACAGCCGTTTCATCGCCGGCCTGAAAAAAGCTTCCATCGAGATCGACCGTAAGGTTCTGTCTGATCTGGCAGTGAACGAAAAAGCGGCGTTTGCTGCGATTGTCGAGAAAGCTAAAGCCACCTTGGCTTAAGTACCCCCGACAGTTCTTGTGCTCACCTTTGTGGGCTCAGGTGCTAAACGTCATAAATAGGGGAAGAGCCTTCAAGCTCTTCCCCTATTTTGTATCTGGAGTCTGTACATGGAAAACCTGGATGCGCTGGTCTCTCAAGCACTAGAGGCTGTGCAAAGCGCTGAAGATATTAATGCCCTGGAGCAAATCCGGGTTCAGTACCTTGGTAAAAAAGGTGAATTGACTCAGGTGATGAAGACCCTGGGGAGTTTGCCGGCTGAAGAGCGTCCACAAGTGGGAGCCCTGATCAACGTAGCCAAGGAGCGTGTCACAGAGGTTCTCAATGCACGCAAGGCGCTGTTTGAAGAGGCCGAACTGGCCGCCAAACTGTCTGCCGAGTCTATTGATGTGACCCTGCCGGGCCGTGGCCAGACATCAGGGGGGCTGCATCCGGTTACCCGGACTCTGGAACGTATCGAACAGTTTTTCACCCATATTGGCTACGGCATCGCCGAAGGCCCTGAGGTTGAAGACGACTATCACAACTTCGAGGCGCTCAACATCCCAGGCCATCACCCGGCCCGCTCGATGCATGACACCTTCTATTTCAATGCGAACATGCTGTTGCGCACCCATACCTCCCCGGTACAGGTCCGCACCATGGAGTCGCAGCAGCCGCCGATCCGCATCGTCTGCCCAGGCCGTGTGTATCGTAGCGACTCCGATATCACTCACTCGCCGATGTTCCATCAGGTTGAAGGCCTGCTGGTTGATCGCGATATCAACTTCGCGGACCTCAAAGGGACCATCGAAGAGTTCTTGCGAGTGTTCTTCGAAAAAGAATTGGCCGTGCGTTTCCGCCCTTCGTACTTCCCGTTTACAGAGCCTTCGGCTGAAGTGGATATGGAATGTGTGATGTGCAGTGGCAAAGGCTGCCGTGTCTGCAAGCAGACGGGCTGGCTGGAAGTCATGGGCTGCGGCATGGTTCATCCGAACGTGCTGCGTATGTCCGGCATCGACCCGGAAGAATTCTCGGGTTTTGCCTTCGGCATGGGCGTTGAGCGTCTGGCCATGCTGCGTTACGGCGTGAACGACTTGCGTCTGTTCTTCGACAACGACTTGCGGTTCCTCGCGCAATTTCGCTAGTCGTAACGAATTCTTAGGAGAGCAGGATGAAATTCAGTGAACAATGGCTGCGTGGTTGGGTTAACCCGCAGGTAAGTCGCGACGAGCTGGTTGCTCGTTTGTCGATGGCCGGTCTTGAGGTTGATAGCGTTACGCCAGCCGCCGGTGTATTCAGTGGTGTTGTCGTGGGTGAGGTGCTCAGTACTGAGCAGCACCCAGACGCCGACAAGCTTCGCGTATGCCAAGTCAGCAATGGTGCGGAGACCTTTCAGGTAGTTTGCGGTGCACCGAACGTTCGGCCCGGTCTGAAAGTTCCATTCGCCATGATCGGCGCAGAATTGCCTGGCGACTTCAAAATCAAGAAAGCCAAGCTGCGTGGTCTTGAGTCCAATGGCATGCTGTGCTCGCAAGCAGAGCTGCAAATTGGCGAAGGCAATGACGGCTTGATGGAATTGCCGTTCGATGCGCCTGTAGGCGAAGACATTCGTACCTATCTGGGGCTTGAAGATGCAAGTATTGAGGTCGACCTGACCCCTAATCGTGGCGACTGCTTGTCTTTGGCAGGCTTGGCCCGTGAGGTTGGCGCGCTGTACGCCGCAGAAGTGGCTCGTCCTGTAGTGGCTGCTGTTGCTGCGGTACACGATGAAGTTCGCCCGGTTGAAGTACTGGCACCTTCTGCTTGCCCGCGCTATCTGGGGCGTATCATTCGCAACGTCGATCTGTCGCGTCCTACGCCTCTGTGGATGGTTGAACGCCTGCGTCGCGCAGACGTTCGTAGCATCGACGCTGCTGTCGACATTACCAACTACGTGATGCTGGAGTTGGGTCAGCCGCTGCACGCATTCGATCTCGCCGAGATCAATGGCGGCATCCGCGTGCGCATGGCTGAAGAGGGCGAAAAGCTGGTATTGCTCGACGGCCAGGAGGTCACCCTGCGTAGCGATACGCTGGTGATTGCTGACCACGCCCGTGCATTGGCAATTGCCGGTGTGATGGGTGGAGAGCATAGCGGCGTGTCGACGACAACTCGCGATGTGTTCCTGGAAAGCGCTTTCTTCGACCAGATTGCCGTTGCAGGCAAAGCGCGTTCTTACGGTCTGCACACAGACGCCTCGCATCGCTACGAGCGTGGAGTTGATTGGAAGCTGGCGCGTGAAGCCATGGAGCGCGCCACAGGCTTGCTGCTGGAAATCACGGGTGGTGAAGCCGGTCCAGTCGTAGAAACGGTTAACGAACAGTACTTGCCGTCGATTGCCCCCATTACTTTGCGTGCTGCACGCATTACTCAAATGCTCGGCCTGGAAATGGATTCGGCTGAAGTCGAGCGTCTGCTCAGTGCTTTGGGCCTGGCCATCTCTGCTGACGGGGCAGGGCAGTGGCGCGTAGAAGTGCCTAGCCATCGTTTCGATATCAGCCTTGAGGTTGATTTGATCGAAGAGTTGGCTCGTCTTTATGGATACAACCGCCTGCCGGTTCGTTATCCGCAAGCTCGCCTTGCGCCGCAAGCGAAAACTGAAGCTCGAAGCGAACTGCCAGAATTGCGTCGCCTGTTGGTAGCTCGTGGCTATCAAGAAGCAATTACTTACAGCTTCATCGATCCGAAGCAATTCGAATTGTTCAACCCGGGCGTTGAGCCGCTGTTGTTGGCCAATCCAATTTCCAACGACATGGCAGCAATGCGTGCGTCTTTGTGGCCGGGCCTCGTTAAGTCCTTGCAGCACAACCTCAACCGTCAGCAAGATCGTGTCCGTCTCTTCGAAAGTGGCCTGCGTTTTGTCGGTCAACTGGAAGGTCTGAAGCAAGAACCAATGCTTGCTGGTGTAGTTTGCGGTGGCCGTTTTCCAGAAGGCTGGGCACAAGGTCGCGATGTTGTCGACTTTTTTGACGTCAAAGCTGACGTAGAAGCGGTGCTAGGCTTTGCCGGTGCACTTGATGTGTTCACTTTTGTAGCGGGCAGCCATCCTGCCTTGCACCCTGGCCAGACTGCTCGTATTGAGCGTGACGGGCAAGAAGTCGGTTATGTGGGGGCGATTCACCCTGAACTCGCAAAAACGCTGGGCCTTGACCGTCCTGTGTTCCTTTTCGAACTGTTACTGGCAGAAGTGGCCTCGGGCAAAATGCCGAAATTCCATGAACTGTCACGCTTCCCGGAAGTGCGTCGTGACCTGGCATTGTTGGCCGATCGTGACGTTGCAGCCAGCGATGTGCTGAATGTAATCCGTGAAAATGCAGGTGAATGGCTGACAGACCTCAGGCTATTTGATGTTTACCAGGGTAAAGGTATTGATCCGCATAGAAAAAGCCTTGCAGTTGGCTTGACCTGGCAGCATCCATCGCGCACTCTTAATGACGATGAGGTGAACACCACGACACAAAATATCCTCACCTCGCTCGAAAAAAGGTTGAACGCCACGTTAAGGAAGTGACGTATGGGGGCTCTGACGAAAGCTGAAATGGCGGAACGTCTTTATGAAGAGCTGGGCCTGAACAAACGCGAAGCCAAAGAATTGGTGGAGTTGTTTTTCGAAGAAATCAGGCACGCTCTTGAAGACAATGAACAGGTCAAACTGTCAGGTTTTGGCAATTTTGATTTGCGTGACAAGCGACAGCGGCCAGGCCGCAATCCGAAAACGGGAGAGGAAATCCCGATCACGGCTCGCCGTGTGGTCACCTTTCGTCCAGGGCAGAAGTTGAAGGCCCGAGTAGAGGCTTATGCTGGAACCAAGTCATAACGACGAGCTCCCGCCGATTCCAGGCAAACGCTACTTCGCCATTGGCGAAGTAAGCGAGCTATGTGCGGTAAAACCGCACGTGCTGCGCTACTGGGAGCAAGAGTTTCCTCAACTCAACCCCGTCAAGCGACGCGGAAACCGCCGGTATTATCAGCGACAAGACGTGCTGATGATCCGGCAGATTCGTGCATTGCTTTACGATCAAGGTTTCACGATCGGCGGAGCGCGCTTGCGTCTTTCCGGCGATGAAGCCAAAGATGACACCACGCAATACAAACAATTGATTCGCCAGACTATCTCCGAGCTGGAGGATGTTTTGCTGGTACTTCGTAAATAATTCTGGCTTTAAAATACTTTCGTATTTCAAAAGCTTAAGGTATATTTCTCGACGTTCTAGCAAGTTGTAACGCCTAGTCGGGGCGTAGCGCAGTCCGGTAGCGCACTAGCATGGGGTGCTAGGGGTCGAGTGTTCGAATCACTCCGTCCCGACCATATTTTTCAAGGGGTTGCGATATTTTATCTCGCGACCCTTTTTTATTTTTGGCCGTTTTTACCCCCACAAAACCACCAGCTCTGGCTGGAATCCTCACGGCTTCCGCGTGGGCGGGCGCAGGCTTTGGCGCTCACGCGTGGTCTCTTTACCAATGTTGTTTGGTCTTTCTCTTCAGGTCCTAACGTTTTTGAGTGTTTAAGACTATTTTCTTGGATTGAGAACTACATACAGGTCAACCATCAGCTTGTTTATCTCAGGTCGCACGGCTCATCCTGCGTACCCGGCAGTTAGGCTTGGGCGGCACTGGGATCGTATAGCCGTCGGGGACTAGACTGCGTAGGTCATATTCCATCATGAACAATCTAGCTTAAAGGCGTGGCAGCGGCCTGTAAGTTGAGGCTGCTTGGCGAATAGTTCGGACCCTTCTAGTACCGCGCGGATGATCCAACCTAGTTGGGTCTCTAGCCGAGTGAAAATTCTCGCTTTGATCTAGCAGCCGCCTATTAGCCTAGCCCCCCCGTTAGTCCGCAAACTACCCGTTCCTGCTTGCTATGGAGCAGTGGTGCAGTCATCATTTCGCCACCTTGATGGCTATTTGATACAGCTGCACGTAACGGACGACGATTTCTGCTGAACCCACCCTCTAGAACGATAAAAACGGCAATTTATGCTGCGCAGCTCGCTCGCGCATAGGAATGTCATAAGTCGTTGATTAACAACGCGTATGGATATTTTTAATGCAATTTTTTAAAAGATTCTTTGCCTTTATTGCTTCCCTTTTTTCGAGCCAGGAAACGGAACAAAGCGAGCCGCTCATTCCAAAGATAGATCCGGAGAAGCTCAAGAAAAAGTTCGATCTTAAAAAAATCGCTAGAGAGCACGGCGCGCTGGGCTTCCCGACAAGCAGTGCTACGCAAATCACTGCCCCCGAACACGATGTCCGGGCGGAGCTGGGCCGTATGCGTGAGCAAACGGTGAAGTACGGTGAGCAACGGATCAAGCAGATTCAGAATCGCCTGGATTCGATCGACATTACGCTGGAGATGAATCGCGCTATCGAGTTAGGAAACGAATTCGTACGTACGTCCGATCATCACTTGACGCGTGAGAACGGACGCATGATGGATTTTGCCGCCGATACGAGAGCGAAATTCCAGCTACTCAGTGATTTCCGTAATAGAAACCGTCTGCCAAACGTCCCTGCCAAATGTCCCAGTGGCGCCAGCAAGTTTCTGAAGTTGATGGTAGTCGTTGGCTGCTGTGTGGTGGAGGGTGGGCTTAACGCCACTTTTTTTGGTTCGGGTTTGGAAGGTGGATTGCTAAGCGGATTTTCGATGGCTTTCATGCTGTCTTTTTTCAACGTGCTCATCTGCTTTCTCGCCGGTTTAGGTTTCAGAAACAAGAACCATGTCAGCGGTTCGCGCAGGCTTTGGGGGTGGCTCTCTTTTACTCTGGCATTGGCCGTGATGCTGGGATTGGGGGTATTGATTTCCTACTTCCGCTACGTGTTGACAGTCTTTGAGGATGGTAGCCATAACTCTTTCCCTCTGGTCTGGCAAAGTTTTCTTGCAGGCGTATTCCCCATACAGGATTTCGAGTCGTTGATCCTGTTCTTCGGAACAATTGTGTTTGGATGTGTGGGCGTGTGGGAGGGCTACAACTTCACGGATCGTTACCCGGGGTATGCAGGCGTATGGAGTCAATATGCCGAGGCTCACCGCAACTACATCGAACTGATTGAAGACTTGCGAAACAAGCTGGAGGCCGAGAAAAGCGAAGTCTTACTCAAAGTCGATAGCGGCGTACAGGTGGCCGAGAAGGCGATCAAGGCATTTAGGTTCAACATGAATCAAAAGTCGATCGTAAAAAAACAGGTAACCGAAACATTGGTCATGGCCGATGAGACGCTACAAGGCCTCACCCGGTACTACCAGAACGAGAATGTGATGGCGCGCCCAAAGGATGCACTCCCGCCAGACTACTTTGATCATCCCGTGAAATTCGGGTCGTTAGAAATGCCGGACTTCAGTATTCAGAAGGACGAGTTGAGATTGGAAGCCCAGGAACAGCAATTGCGTGAACTGATCGCTGATGTAGAGCCGATCCGGGCGCGAGTCCAGTCGTCTTTTAATCAGCAATTCAACCAGCTTCAGCCGTTGCAGGACTTGGTATAAGGGGATTTTTGATGTCGGTTTATGCCAAGCGCGAAAGCAATGTTGGGAAGTGGCTCCTTGGAGCGTTGATCGGTGTAGTAGTAATTCTGGTGTTGGGTGGGGTCGTCTATTACCAAATGAACCATGACACATTGGACAAGGAAACCCTTTGTCCCAGCAGCGGCCCTAAGGGCCAGTATGTCGTATTAATCGATAACACCTCGCCATTTCCGTTCACTCAGAAAGCTGCGTTGTCTCAACGTCTCAAGACGATGGTGCTGAGCGATCTACCTGAAGGGTACTTGCTGTCCGTGTTTCTGCTCGGGGAGAAATTTGTACAAAACGAAAAGCCTATCTTCGAACGCTGCAACCCTGGCCAATGGGGCAATCGTAGTCAACTCACGGCGACCAAAAAATTTGTCGATAGGGATTTCAATGAAAAGTTTGCCAAACCGCTCGACGCAGTTGTGCACCAAATTCCGCTAGACGAGCACAGCAAGCGGTCGCCCATTTTTCAAATGCTCCAATTGGTCGGAATCAATGGCTTTGATCATGCAAACGTAAAGGGTGACCGAAGACTCGTCATTTATTCGGACATGTTGGCGAACATGCCTGATTTCTCAATGTACAAAAGTAAACGACACAATTATGCGGAGTTTGCCAAGTCTCCTTATGGTCGTAACGCTCAAGCGCCCGGGTTAAACGGAGCCATCGTGACTATTAATTTGCTGGCAAACGAGGAGAAAACTCCACAGACCAACGAGCTTGGTAATTTCTGGGCTCAATATTTCGACGCCAATGGGGCATCGGTTGAAGGAATTACTGCAATGGAGGGGCTGTAATTGGACATCAACACGCTCACACGTCGGGTACAGACCTATTTCATTGCGGCCGTAGTACTCAAGGCTTCTCTTGCCGTAGCCAGCCTCACACTCAACGAGCCTTTTTGGCTAGGCTTTGTGCTTCCGTTGGTGGTGATGTGTTGTTACTGGTTTGTGGGCTACCGCGTACGGGAGAAGTGGAACGTCCAGCTTACGCTCGCGAAATTTGCGGACTCGGTGTACTACCTCGGTTTCTTATTCACTGTTGGCAGCATCATTATCTGCCTCCTCGACATTAACTCCATTGGTGAGAATCTCAATGGAATGGCCGTTCGGTTTGGAGCGGCGATGGTGAGCACGGCCATCGGTATGCTGGCGAGGGTGCTACACACCGGCTTCAAAGTTGATACGAATGATGCGGTCAGGAGCGTTGAGGAGCGTGCTGTTCAGTCGGCCGAAAACCTGACCATGTCTTTTGATGCCGCCAGCCAGCAGCTTGAGGTTTTCAGGGATCAAGTCATGGCGGCTTCCAAGGAAGCAGTGCAGAGCGTCCATGAGCAAATCACGGCTATCTCTCAGCACAGCACCAATGCTATGGATGAGTTTTTCGCCAGCGCTACCCGTCAAAGCAATGAAGCCTTCGAACGCATCCTCAAGCAAGCCAACGATGCCAGTACAGACTTACTAACCACCATCAACGGCCTTTCTGAGAAAAGCGAGCAGACACTCAATCGCATGGAATCTCATGCGCTCGACTTCGGTAAGAAAGCACAGGAGCGGCTTGACCAGACCTTGTTCCCGGATGACCTTTTCGCGAAAAAGCTCAACCCTGCTATCGATACGTTATCCGGAACCACCGACTCCCTGAACGAAGGAGTCTCGACACTGGCCCTCGACGTCAAGTCCGCGGCTAGGATGGTGGGCACCGCGATCCGCAGCTTGAACACCAAAACTGAATCGATAGGGCAGGCCGTCGCTGCTGTAGGTTTGATAGTAGAAAGCCAGGAACGCTTGGCGGAATCGATGAAATTGCAGGGCAGTGACGTCATGGATCGAGTCGAGCGCATACAAAAGGACTACCTGGACTCGTTGGAGGATCAACGAGAGGACTTCATGGAAGACATGAAAACCAGCCAACAAGTGTTCGCGAAAATTGTCGAGAAGCTTGAGGAATTGCGCGCCGTAGTCAAAGACGACACCGCAGTGGAGCGTTTGAGCAAGGAAGTAACGGGCGCTCTAAATTCTCTCAGCGATTCCGGCCTTAAAAGTAATGAGGCCCTCGCAGAAAACTTGCGCTCGGCGCTGATGCCGTTGGTTGAAGCGGTCGTGGCCAGTAATGATGTGCACACTACACTGGCTGCCAGTGTTGAATCGAGCAACCGCAATATCGAGTCATCTCATTCTCAATTGCTGGATGAGCTGATGGGCAAGATTGACCTCATCAACAATCCTGAAATGCGCCCGCTAGCCATTAGCGAGGTGGCTTCGGGACCATCACTTGAATCAATTGCCGGTGCGACGCTGGCTCTCGATAACGTGACTGCGGCTGATGTGAGAACTGCCTGATGAGCTCTAAAAATGATCAGGTGTTTCAGCTGTCGCTCACCGAAATCTGGATCATTCTGTGTTTCATCCTGCTGTTGCTGATGGGGTACAAAGTTTGGCAGCTCACGCATAAGAATACGGAGATGGCGAACAAAATTTCCGCCTATCAAAATATCGATGAGCGTGAACAAGCTATCAAGCTTGCGAGCGATGAACTCAAGGCCCGAATGGTGTCCCTTAAGGTGAAAAATCCGGATGAGATCATTTCAAAACTCGTCGATGCCTCCAAGGCAAAAGAGGAAGCCGGCCGTCTCCAGGTGCTGCTGACTCAGAAGGATGAACAGCTTACTGCGCTAGCAGCAATCGATAAGGCTTTGCAGGAAGCTGGAAGCAAAAATAAGGGTGAAGATGCTAAGCGTTTGATCCTCGAAACGATGATGTCCTATGACCAGCTTAAAAAATTGGTGGTCAATCCTGACGAGGAAAAGGATGCTCAGCCCACGGATGTCATCAAGCGAATAGGTGCTCTCCAAGCAACCGAACAATTGTTGAAGACTGCTCTAGGGCAAGAAGGCATCCCAACTTCGGAGCAAATTTCGGACTTGGTGAAGAACGCTGAAGCTTATGCTCAAGCCGAAAAACAAGGTGTAAATCCGACAACGCTGCAGAAAACCAACAGTGACTTGAAAGGGCAGGTTCAATTTCTACAAAACAAGCTGAACAAGGGCAAAGGAGGCGATCTGCCGCCTTGCTGGGCGAACGAAGCCGGCAAGGCAGAGATGTTCCTCACGGTTTACTTAAAGGAGGATTCACTGAGCTTTGAACCTGCCTGGCCGCCAACACGGCAGGCGGATGCCGAAGCGCTGCCCAATTTCTCTGCGTTGATGGCAAATACCACTCGCTCGTATGAGGATTTTCTTCAGGCGGCGCGCCCCATCTCTGATTTAGCCAATCAGCGAGAGTGTAAATTCTATGTACGACTGGCGAGTCAAATTCAAGGTGCAGTGATGTCCGATCGGCGCCGCTTGATGATAGAAAATCTGTTCTACAAGGTTGAAGTTAGACGTTAGGTCTCGTCGTCGATACCCTGGTTTCTGAACCGTGTTGACGGACTCTGAATTACGCAAGGCGGCTGGTAGTGATCACTCATCACCGGCCCAGCGGTGGGACATCGGCGTGTTCCTACGTGGTTGCGTCGGGTTCAAACGAGGTGGGTTTCTTCCGCTTATTTTTCCACAGAATAAGTCTGTGCGAAAAGAATTGCCGTTGAGATATCAAGCGATATGGAAGCAAACGATTTCATCAGCAAAGATTGAGGTAGTGCCCAATCCCACTTTTCGCGCAGCATGTTTTCTACCTCCGAAAGTATCGAGTCTAGATCTGCCGCATCCAGGCTCCCGACTTCCTCCAGCGCCATTTGGGTTCGACTGATGTCGGCGTCAACCTCAATCGCAAGGCCTGCGTTTTCAGAAGAAAGGCCGACATGATTGAGTAACAAGCGCAGTGCATCGTTGGCATGATCACCTAGCCAACTCATCAGATAACACTTACCGCCCGACTCAACTATGTAGCGCTTACCAAGGCCCAGCGAAACAAATGTCTTTCGAGACTCGTCGAGAAGCTCTTGAGCCCCTCGATCAATAAAGGGGCAGGGGAGTGTGTCTGCCAAGACGGCTCGCATTTCTTGGCGTACGTTGTCATGCACCATCGCACCCAGACCATCGAACTGAGGAGGGGCACCACCGCGTGCTGCTGAAACGATGATGACTTTGGCCTGGAGATCAACGTCACGCACTTGCCATCGTTGCCCCCCGAAAATAATACGCTGATCCTTGGTAAGTGGGCGGCTGACAGGCACAGATCCCAGTGCCCTACCATTGCACACAAGGCGAAATTCTTCGTCGCTGGTGAAGGCACTGTAGAACTCATAGTGGTTGATCAATCGCTCTCCAACCGTCCCAGGAAGCAACAATCCTGAGCTGTCCTGGACAATGAGCTCGTGCTCTCCGAGCGCCTTGAGCAGCTTCACAAAGTCCGGTTTCTCAACTTTTGGAAACGCCCCCTCAGCAATCAAACTTTTCCAGAGATCTGTAGCAGATGCACCCCCGCACTGGGCAATCACGGAAAGACATTGTTGAACGAGGGTGGACGCGTGAATGCCTTGAGCCCTGGGAGGTTCAAACCATCCTTGGGCCAGCAGTCGAACCATCGCAATGGTCTGAACCAAGCCCTGGCGCAGTTGATCCGAAAGGCTCGATCCATCTTTGAGTGGCGATTCCTTGCAGTAAACGCGCAGCGTTGCTTTTTCTCCTGGGCGCCTTCCCGATCGCCCTAGACGTTGTCGCAGACTCGCCACCGATGGTGGGGCACCGATCTGCACGACTGTTTTGATGCTGCCGATGTCTATGCCGAGCTCAAGCGTCGTGGTGCAAATCGCGGATGCCGCATGAGTCCCTGCCTTGAGAGCATGCTCAGCTTGCTCACGTAAGTCCTTCGAAAGGCTACCGTGATGAGGCCAGAATTCGTTAGGCACGCCGTCTCTCTCGCAGCGCCGACGCAGTTGATCTGCGTACCATTCAACCTGCGACCGACTGTTTGGGAAAATTAGGTTATTACTGCCGCGTAACACCTTGTAAAGATGATCAGCGATCGCGAAGTCTGGGCTTGCCTCGTTCTCTGCCTCGTCTTCACTTCCTTCCTGATCAGAAAGCTTTGCGGGCTTCTTCTTGAGCTCGCTCATGGGTGGCTGAATATAACCACGAACTTGCACCTGGAGAGTCTGGTTGGAGTTTTTTGATTCAATGACGGTAACGCCATCGGCATTTCCAGGACGCAAAAACTCCGACGCCATCTTCATGTCGCCGAGGGTGGCCGAGAGCCCTACTCTAGGGAGGCGGTGTCCGGCAACCAGTTCTACCCGATGCATTAGCGACTGAAGTTGCTTCCCTCGTTCGCTACCGATGAACGCATGCAGCTCGTCCACGACGATATAGCGTAGGTGCTGGAACACCCCGCCAAGACTAGAACCGCGATTGACGAACAGGGCTTCAAGGGATTCAGGAGTGATCAGAAGCACCCCCTCAGGGGACTTCAAAAAACGATGTTTTTTGCTTGAGGAGATGTCCCCGTGCCAAGCCACTACGGGAATCTCAAGCTGCTCACAAAGACGGCTTAACCTGTCCCACTGGTCGTTGATCAGGGCCTTGAGCGGGCTGATATACAGCACCGAACCGGGTGGGTCATTATGATTCAGCAGATTCGTGAGGATGGGAAGAAAAGCAGCCTCGGTTTTGCCTGCCGCTGTTGCTGCAGCGATGATGACATCCTGATCGGCATCCACCAGCACAGGTACCGCCCATTCCTGGGCGTCGCGCAAAGAAGTCCAGCCTTCCGCCCAAATCCATCGCTGGATTCGGGACTCAAGTTGATCGAAACCCGATGACTCAGAGTGTGAAGGTGGCAAGTTCATCGTCCGCATCGACTTTGGTATCGTCTTCGCCGCCTGAGTCCCTGGCGACCTCGACAGCTCCAAGCAGCGTCCGCCAATCGGCGCCTGGGTTTTGCTCCAAGATGGCTAGCAGGTTGATGAACGCTGTGATCGTGGTGCGCGGCGTACGGAAGTAGGCTTCCCCCAAGCGCTGATTACAGTGCGCCATAAACAGTGGGAGCGCCTCGTCAGGCAGTATGTACTTTTCAGCATCTCCGCCAGCGTATACGTGACGAAGTTTCTGAAGCAGTACGTAGAAGTCTTCCGGGGTCAGACTGGTCAGGCGAATGACCGGCCCCGACAGATCCACCAATCCTGATTTCGCAAACGAGTTCTCGGCCAATCGAGATTGCAGGGCAGGGTAGCTGAATAGCCCCCGACGAGTGTCCATCAAAAACTCAGGCGTGCCACCTAAAACGAAACCAAGCCCTTCGGACGATCCCTGCAGAGAGTCATTGAGGATACGGAGGATCTGTTCGTAATTGGCATTACGAGCTTGGGTATTGGCCAGTTTGTAGAGGTTGACCAGTTCGTCGAGGCAGATCATCAGACCACCAAAACCTGCAAGTCTGACGAATCTCGACAGGAGCTTGAGCTGATCGTAGACGGAGGCATCATCAATGATGGTTCGTACGCCCAAGGCTGCCCGGGCATCAGTCTTAGTGGTGAACTCTCCACGCAACCAACGGATGGCGTCGGCCTTGAGCTGCTCGTTGCCTTCTTCGAAACCTCGGCAATAGGCGGCAATCACCTCCGCAAAATCATACCCGTTGACCATCTCGGTCAGCCCGGCCAAGTGAGCACGAATAACAGTCTCGCTGTCCGTACCCGCCGCCTTGGCTTCGGTTTTGGCCTGAGAGATGAATTTCTCAACAATGCCCTGCATAGCCCCACCGTCGGGCTTCGTACGCGTCGACATGTTTTTAGCCAACTCGGAGTAAAGCGAACGTGCTTGTCCACCCGTGGCATGTAATCTGCGATCTGGGTTCAAGTCGGCATGCATGGTGACAAGCTTGCGCTCCATGGCAATGGCTCGTACCAGGTTCAGAAAGAACGTCTTGCCCGCACCGTACTCGCCAATGACGACTCGAAATGCCGATCCACTTTCAACCAGGCGATTGACGTCCTTGATTAGTGCATCCAGTTCGCCTACCCGGCCAACCTGAATCAGATGTTGGCCCACGCGAGGAACGACGCCTGCGCGTAGCGACTGGATGACCGCATCGCGATCCTTGGCTCTGATAGTGCTCATAGGGCTAACTCTTCCAGAATGTCTGTATTGATCTCGACAGGGTCATCACCCTCCGTGACGGGCATGTCGAAACGTTCAAAAGCCATGTCGTTAATTTGTTCCAGGGCACCATCGAGCATCAGCTCCATGTCGCTGGCGGCAGCTTCAAGTTCGGAGCGGCTCCACTCAGGGCGTGAGATCAGCAACCGAAGGAATGCAGAGTGTTCTAAATCGAGACCATCAATGTCTGCACTCGATTTTTGTACTGATTCTGATACATCGACCAACTGTTCCGGTTCGTCAACCTGGTCATCAGTGAAGACTTTGGCAAGGAGGGCGGAGACCTCTGCGGTTTCTCGTTGCAGTTCTGCAATGCGCTCGTGATCAAGCACGAACCCTTGATTCGCAGTGGCGGTGATCGGGGTACCAGGCTCGGAACGAGGAATGCCGGCTTTTGGTTTTACGGAGGCAATACTTGCTCCAGATGCAGCACCGTGGAGATCGCTGTACAGCAACTGACTGTCTAGCTGCAGGGTCTTGTAAACGCGCTCAAGAAGTTTCACTTCCAATGGGCTGACGATGCCATCAGCTTGCGCCAGATGGGCCAGGAAGCTGGCAATCGTGCGTTTGGCTTCGACCGTTAGTGGGTCGAGTTTTTTCTTCAGGCTGGCCAGCGTTGGTGGTTGCTGGATCTGGATTCGCAGGTGTGCTTTAAGGCGTTTGCGATGGGCCACACTCAGGTGATTCCAGGAGTCGATGTGTTGAGCAAGCAGCGTAACTTCCTCAGTGGAGGTATCACCATCGGCAGAAGCCACAGCACTAGCAAGGTCGAGCGTCACCGAAGCAGCATTGTAAGCTGCAGAAGCTCGCAGTGACCCGTCTTCTGGTTGAGTCACGAACAGCGCTATTTGATCCTCTGCTTTCGGTGTCTTACTGCCAGCCAGTACGTCGGGTTCAATACCGATGTGAAGCGATTCCAGCGCGCGGGCAAGTGCAAGTACTTTGTCGCGGGACAGGGCGCCGGCGCTCTTGAACCGGCCTGCGAGTTCGCCAAAGCTCATGACAATCAGGTCGTCGCCAATTCTGAATTGAAGCTCGTCCAATTCTGCACGGGCTGCCGTCGGCCAGAGAGCGACGGGAAGCTGCAAAAGACCTTCGAGAGCTTCTGCGCTATCAGGGTTGCGGCCCAAATATCGGCTGTAGGGTTCAAGCTCGGTAGTGCATAGCTCAACCAGCAACTGCAGGCTTTTTCGTGTGCCTGAAGTGGCCAGGACATCAGGAAGTTCACCCAAGCTAAGCGTGGGCGCCATTAAGACCGCGGAGGCCGGCCGATAGCTGGTTTTAAGCTTGGTCTTGTTCTGCGCCAGGCTAAGACCCTTAGGATGGGCGCTTGTGTACTTAAGCTTGAACAGTCTCGAAAAGACATCCTTACAGCGGGTCACGGGCGTGCGTTTGCTGATGTTGGGGTCAGCTAGCGCCCAGGCTAGTGCCCAATCGGCATCAAGGGGGCGCTTGTTGGAGGCGAATTGCCCCAGACCTACGCGCAGTGGCAGTGGCATCTCGTAGCTATAAGCGACAACGTTGGGAGGTGGGCCAAGGTAAAGGTCTGGATCGATCTTGGTGTTGCTCAGGTAATCCAGAAAACCTTCCGCATATCCCCTGAACGACCTATTTTCCCCGTAGATACTCAATAGGCGCTGGACTTCTTCGACGATCAAAGGAAGCTCAGCCTTGACGCCCGGGTCACTCACTGCGTCAACGAGTGCTCGACGCTCTAGACCATAGAAATACAAAAAGACGTAGCCGGTCTCTGCCAGTGGGTAACGACGACCACCCTCCAGCCATTGAAGGTATCCACGGCGAGCCTCTGACGTGATGGAGTGAAAACTGGGCCAATAGGACATCAGCCGTTCTTCTAGATCGACGTGTGTCTTTGCGATACGAAGCTTAGGGTTTATCAGTGAAGGTTCTTCGGCATCGTGCCGGCCACCTAGCACACTGCCCATATAGAACATGCCACCGGGAATTGAAAAACCGGAAACGGTGACAGATTCACCTGCTGGCACCCAGCGAACATCAGGTTTTTGCGTGCTCGCATTTGGAATTTTGAAGGACTTTGAAGATGCTGAGCCGAGTTGGGCAGTGTAAAAATCAGAAGTTTCCTCTGTGCCCATATGGCTCCCTGAAACCTCACGGATAGAGAAAGTGAGGCCTGACCGTTGATGCTCTCGCAGATGTTCCGTCTCCGAAACGGCCACTGACAATTGCTCGGCGTGTCGCCTTGAGCGACGAACCAGCAGCCAAAAAACCGCGGCAATGCAAGCAATAACACCAATGGCGATCCAAGCATTTTTCGGGATCGATGCGACTGCGCCGAAGGCCAGAGCGAAAATGATCAGGATGCCATTACTTGTGGAGTTTTTTGCCTTCTTCCTTGCCATGAGTCGTTTCAACCTTGAAAGATGGGTGCTGGCGCAATGGCAGTATCCGATAATTGCCCTACGAGAACCATGGGGTGAGGAACGCTATTGATCGGAAAATTTTGCTTGCGCACGAATAGCTATAATCATCAGAAGTAGCTTTTCAGCAGGAAGCGCTCAGATCATCCCCCTCCAATGCTGCTAGCTGCGATTCATTGTGGGCATCTATCAGCCGATTCTGTTGAAAAAGTCGGTCTTTCCAAATTGCTCGCATACTGACCGATGAAAACGCCTTTTTTTCGCGCCGCTACGCGAAATCTGGGTCCGCCAACCTCTGCCGAAAGTAAAAATTTCAATCTCAGGCGCGTACTTTTCTGCTGCGCAAGCCATGGCTGACTTTTTCAACAGAATCAGCCAAAAGCGGTCACTCAGTTTCTTCGCGAAACAAGGGAAGTTCAGTCACCCGTAGAGTTAAAAAACTGTACACGGCAAGCATGGAGGATATCTAGAAAAACCAAGAAAATTAAACTCTCAAGCTATGCCGCAATGATGGTATCCGATATATTGTTATAGTGCTCATAGAGCGGGTAATGATCCTCAGATAAGTCGAAATTACCGACTATGCCTTCATTCCCTACAAGCCTCAATGACAAAAGCTACCATTAAAGTAGCTTCTGCCAGTGACAACCTATTTCTTTGAGGACTTGCTAGGTTTCAAGTCGGGATTGTTTCCCTGCGTGTCTTTATTGTCACGGCGACGCTTATCAACTTCGCCGGTTGATTTAGCAATTGGCTTTGGGCCTGGTTTAAGCGCCATAAGATCTCTCCTTGATGTTGGTATTGATTTGGTTGTTGCAGAATCATCTTATTGGTACTGGCTGATACTTTCAATAGACATGAGATGCTTGATTTTAGCTATGTGAAAAATTGAATTAGCTTTGGCAGTATCTAATGATGATCTACCGGCAGGCCAGGTTGTTGATTTACATCCATTTGTGCGACGTTGCAGGTAGCACAGCACGTCCAGGGTCATTCGAGCATTGCTCAGGGCGCAGTGGGAGCCGACCTCCAGCCCCCCGCATTCGATAGCGGCCTCGATAAGCTTGATCCAGCGCCATTGCCAGCCCATTCACCAATCCATATACAGCAGCATTGCGCAGGCGGTGGTCAGCTCCGGAGCGGTTAGTCCGTGGCGATGGTGGGCAGGCGCCGATCAAAGGAGGCGCTATAAGCAACGACAGTTCGCCCCGCGACGATAGCTGCGTATTGCTCGGCAACGTGCGATGGCTACCATGTCGTCGGTGATACCTTGAATTCATGTGAAATCGTTCACGATCTTGAGAAAACCAGACCGATGCCTCCTGACAAAGGGATCAGCAGACCCTACCTGATGTTCACGGAAAGTTAGAGCAGTTGAGAGGATAATAGTGGTGTTAGGGGAAATGGGGTCAGGTATGTACTCGTCCACTGCGAAATTTCGCTGTCAAGCCGCTAGCAACCCGAGATTGAATGGCAGCTCCTGGCCGTTTTCAGTCTGCCGCGACCAACTGAAACGACCCAAAACGGACACACAAGCGCTTGGGAAATGATCGCTTAGGTAAGGACTTTTAACCTACATTATAGGTGGGTACATTCTCTAGTAAAAAATTTCAAGCATAGGGAGTAAATCTTACTACCATCAAAAAACAAACCGGCGCATCGCCTTATAAATAGTAATTCCCAGAATCCTTAAACTCATTTATTAGGCGCTCCACACGTGCAAGCGAATAGCCAAATCGCGACTTGTTTGCTTTATTGTCGCCCACTAGAAAATACCTATCGAAATATTCGTAAAGTTTTTGGCTATTCTTCTCCCTAAATTTTTTTTCGAAAATTTCTCTGACTATTAAGGATTGATTCCCTTTTAAATATCCATCAATCCTCTGCGCGCCAGCCTCTAGCGTGCAGCTGCTGGCTAGATAGAAATGGCAAACCTCTATAAATATCTCTTCTGTCAAGCGACAAATCCATTCACCATTTAAAAGTACACTACCTTCTAATCTCTTAACGGCTTCTCCAATATCCAAATTAGTGAGAAATACGCTATAGAAAGCTCTCAACCCATAAAGTATCTCATCCGGCATTACTGTGAGGCTTGGACCAATGGCGCACCAGCATGGAGCTGGTTTAGTGATACCCATGGTATGTGAGAAATAGTCTCCAAAACAGGCTGAAAATATCAGTAATAGGTTAAAATCGGTAGCGAAGTTCAATTGTTCCGTCTTTACAGACACCTGCTCCCAGCTTAGATCGCTGCCGTCGCTGAAATCTAAACCGTCCTGTGGATGGCCATGGCATTCTATGTGCACAATTGGATAAACATCATCGCGAGCATCGACAATAAGATCATCAATTACTTTAGTGAATTCGTCTGAACTTTGGCAGTCAATGATTTCGACTGGAATATCGTGCCGATGTTCTTCTATTAACGACGAAACATAATCGTACAAAATGCTGCCCGTTTTAACTTCATCAGCATTCAGGGATTGGATGATTACGATTTTTGAAAAAGAGATGCCTGATGACATGTGTAAGCGATTCCGTCATATTTATGATGGGGCATTTTAGCCCTGGCGCATAGGCTAAGTGTAGGGCTTGCGGATTTTTCCACCGATACTGCTATAAAAAATAATAATGTACTTTGCGCCTGCTACCTATCCGGTGATGAATACGCTATGGACTTCCTTGCGAAACATCTATCCAGCAGTTATCCCTTCAGGTTATGTGGAAATGTTGTCAAGCTTAGTGGCTGACGACACAGGCGGCAATACCACGGCTAGGTCGCGCTATTCGGAGCATTTCATTCCGTAATTTTTATGGGCACGCAGATTCTGCACAGACCAAATCAATTTTGCTAAATCCCCATACCCTATCACTCGCGTTATATGAGCTCATGAACTCCGGAAGCGAAATACATGTAAATTCGCTAATTTTTTTTGCAACGTAAATCGGGTAGCGGGTAATCATGGCATAGCCAATAGAGCGAATTTCAGCCTCTGGAGAAAAGTTCTCTCGAACATATTTCTCGACAAGCGGCAAGTTATCCCTGACCCAAGAGCATTTTTTTGAAAATTTCTCACTGTAATTGTTTTTATCAGCGACAAATTTTGAGTAGTCATCAAGATACATTCGAGACTCGGTAGCCATGCCGACCTGTTTTGCTTCAATGACGACCAGCATTTTTTGACGCAAGCAGTAACCTATGAAATCAATCTCGCCCACATTTTTTGGGACTTCTATCCGCTGTCCGCTTTTTAAGCGTATCATTTTAAGTGAAGCCACTCCAACGACACCAACACTATTAAGGTTATCTTTCACAACCTGTTCGAACCACTTTCCGGCCTTTAGTGAAAGCGCGGAAAGATCTAGATTAAGCTTCGCGGATCGCCACTCGGGCGGGAGCTTTTTAAACGCCACCCCGGATATCAACAGGCTGAGGCATTCGTCTGCCATACGCCTGGAGAAAAACAGCAATTCGTTCCTACTATTTGGATCCATGAAGAACCCCCGCTTATAGGCTCGATACTCCTGTTTGGGCCGAATAAGCCGCCTCCCTTCACTCCTCATATCTTTCGCGGTGAGTGTAAACCCATCTAAAATTAGGCCAGCTTGTTCAGAAGAAATTGAAAAATCCCTACTGATTTCATTAACCCACGTGGGCCGATGAATAAGTCCGACAGCGTCAGGCTCATCGCAATAACTACAATTTTCAATCGTCGATCTTAATATGGCAATAGCATTCTGATAGGTAACACCTAGTTTTTCTTTAAAGCCGTCACCAATAATCTTATCGTGAGTTTGAATATCGAACAATATATCTGGACTCGGAATGCAGCTTTGAGAATCTCGATAGCCTTCTCTAGGGTCGAACCTAGTCAGCGCATCCTCTTTTACATCAAAGTAAGGGTTTTTTTCTTGATTAAGCGTTAGTGTAACTTCGTCAAGCATATGAGTGTAGTGATCACTGCGCATATAGAGCGAAACTAACTCCTCGGCTGCGATAAACACCATAGCAATGGCATCCCACTGCTCCTGAATACTTTCGCGCACCCCTTCCTTCGACATACCAGAGATGCATAATTGCTCCAACAGATGTTTCATGCCCCTCCGCGCGTTCATTGCATAAACGGCCCAAAATTCATCTTCCTCGGACGTAAGTTTTCCGAGTTTGTGCAGATCTGAAATTTTACCGTACCTTTCGTATTGCTGAACAAGAAAAGGTACAAACTCATGTGGATCAATACGAGGTAAATATTCATTCAGTATTTCGTTATAAATACCGAATTTTAAATTCACGATGCTTGTCACTTCTTTTTTATCAGTATATATCTTGGGCGCAAACTCCTCGAATACTCCGCTCTTAACTACATCGTATACATAGTCTTCGTAATTTCGAGGCGCCCTATAAAACTCGATCCCGCCAATATGCTTAGGTATTTTCATTTTATTATCTCGATGAGGCGAGCTTGGCATCTACGTTGGACAACGTGCTTCGCATACTAAACTCGGAGGCGGCGCCTATGAAAATTGCTAACAAACATATCCTCATGCTGGGTCGACAGCAATGGCCATTCGCCATGATCCGCCCGTCTTCTCTCGCTATCCCCATGATGGCCGCTTGTTACCCAAGTGAACACTGCTACTGAAGCCTTTATGCGTCTGGGCGATACAGCATCACCGCAACCGACCTGAAGAGAGCCACCCTGCTACAGGAGTGATGCCGAGGAGAGCATTACGGGCCGATCTCTGCCTGTGGTCGCTGGCAGCAATGGGCAACTCTCTACTGATTATGATGAAGAGCTTCATGATCAAGTAGAGAGCGCTTCCCGGGTGACTTCTTCAATGGCCGCAACTAGGGCGTGCTGGTTGTGCAGGAGCAGCGTGAGAGCGTCCACTGTGTGTACGTTGGCTTCAATATTATCTAGCATGGATTCGTCCTTGAGTGACCGGAGCAGGTAGACTAGCTGAACTCGCTGCTGGCAGGATTCACTTCTCCAGATCTAACCAGTCATTTGCACCGGATTTGACCCGTACCCTTAGTT
Organism: Pseudomonas sp. NPDC096917; assembly: GCF_044762555.1. Taxonomy (NCBI): domain Bacteria; kingdom Pseudomonadati; phylum Pseudomonadota; class Gammaproteobacteria; order Pseudomonadales; family Pseudomonadaceae; genus Pseudomonas; species Pseudomonas sp. NPDC096917. The sequence goes on from NZ_JBIWEO010000011.1 coordinate 21,585, forward strand.
ACCATGACCGGGAGTGAACAGCCAAAAGCGGCCCTTCAAGACTGGTTAAATCCATATAGCGTAGGGCTAGTAGGGCTTGCTCAAGGGTTTTAATAGGGGCATCCCGACGCAAAATGAATGTCTCTTTATGGCCGATTCTGTTGAAAAAGTCGGTCTGCCCCAACTGCCTGATCATTGACTGGTGAAAACGCCTTTTTTGCACACGGCTACGTGAAATCCGAGTCCGGAGGCCTCTGCCAATAGTAAAGATTTCAATCTCGGACGCGTACTTTTCTGATGCGCAAACCATGGCCGACTTTTTCAACAGAATCGGCCGATTTCTGCCGGTCATGATTGGCAGAAATCGAGCCAAATAGCGCGCTCGGCGATGTCATACGAAACTATGAGTAATCAGTACTAAAGATGCCGACTTATGAAGTCGGTAGCAATCCAGTCGCGGTATAGGTTGGGAAAGACATCATCGACTCGGTCGGCGGATGCTCGTAGGTGGAGGACAACACGGCACTGAGTCGGTCGCCCAACAGGTTCCAGGCACGTCTCTTTTCTTCGGCATAATCGTGATGCAGGTAATGGCGTCTTACCCGGGACCCGGCCAACACATGATTTTGGCAGCGGTCGATGACGTCCAGGCTAACCCCTAAGGCCTGCATCATGGTTGCGCCCGTGCGGCGTAGGTCATGCGGTGTCCAGTCACCGTTCTGGCCGTTGGCAATGACCAGGGTATCGTCGTGACGCCGTCGCGAGAGGGCCTTACGGTTTTTGAACCGGGCCTGGCGGTCACCCACCTGTTTGCTCGCTACTTTCACATCAACATGCCCATCATCCTGCTTGTTGGGGAAGCACCACTGGGAATGTCCCGTCAGGGTCTTGAGTTCCTGAAAGAAATGCAGGGCAAAGGGGGAGAGGAATACATGGTGGTCTTGTTTCTTGCCCCGGGTGCCTTTCACGTTTTCACTGGGGAGGAACCACGTCTGCAGGTCCAGATCGACATTTTTCCATTCGGCCTGCAGCAACTCGCCAATCCGGCACAGGGTGCCCAGGCTGATCCAAAGCGCGAGTTGAGTTTCTTTTTTTAACGGCCGAATGCCCTCGTACTTTTGACCCGCGGGGAGGGCGTTGTAATCGGCGGTCATTTGCTGGAAGCGGTTGTGCAGTTCCAACAGCTCAGCCGGGGAAAGGATGCGGCTTCTTTCCGCTTCGTAGTCGGCAGGGATCAACGGGGAGATGTCGACCAGTTCAGTCGGATTACCCTCAACCAGTAGCGCCCGCCAAGGTTGGCGCTTTCTAGCCCAGCTGAACATCTGGGTGAGGTCGGCGAAGAAACTGATGGCTTGCCGGTGAGCGCCGCGGTTGACCACGGCCCGGATCAGCGCCCGAACATCATGCTCGGAAACACTACTGACTGACGTCTTGCCGAGTGCTGGGTAAAGGTCCTTACTAAAGCGTCGTTGCAACTCGGCATTGCCGTCTTTACGCGCGACGCCATCCAACAGCCAGGCCTTAGCCAGATCCTGGACGGTCAGTGTTTGCACCTTCGTCGACTTTTCCTGTGCGGCTTTTGCGTTCGTCGCGGCATGAGCCTGTGCCTTGGCGGTTTTCTTTTGCTCGTTGGGATTGATCTGCTCATCAATGAGCGCCCTGGCCTGATTACGCGCCTTGCGGATGTCTGTGAGGGATTTGCGCGGCCAGGTTCCGCAGGCGTACTCTTTGTTCTGGTCGCCCCAGCGATAACGATAGAAAAAGCTGACCGACACACCGTCCTTGCGGACTGAGATTCGACCGGCCAGATTGCCATCCTCCCGGAGGATTCGGCCGGCATCGTTGGGAGTCAGCGACTCGAGTTCTTTGATGGTGATTTTGGCCATGAAACGGACTCCCCCTACTTTTACCCCCACAAAAACGTCAGCTCTTGATGGACGTTACTGGACTCTCGTAGAGCAGAACACCGCTGGAGCTCAAGTAAATACTAGCTTAGAAAAATCCAGAGTAAAATTTTGGAAGCTTTCAAGAAGTATGAAAAAGGAGATGGGGTGCTAGGGGTCGAGTGTTCGAATCACTCCGTCCCGACCATATTCTGTAAGGGGATCAAGTACTTAGGTGCTTGATCCCCTTTCTCGTTTCTGGCGTGCGCAAAACTGGCGCAAAATGCGCGCAAAACTATCCAGTGATTTCACTGATATTCAGGTCCGGAATCGCATCCGACCAGATGACTTCTGCGTGGTCTTTCTGATAGTTCTTGGTCATGGTCTCGCTGGCATGGCCCGCAATGGTCTGGCCATCTTTACCGGCTCTTTTGTACAGGTGCAGCGACAGCGCTCGCACTTCATGGAAGCCCGGCATTTCCTCTTCTTTCCAATCCGCATAACAGCCAGCTAGTTCTCGTGCTTCTTTAAAAGAGCGCGTTAGAAACCGATCCTCAACCTTGGTCCAGTGCTCTTTGGTCTGCGCCTGCTTTTGCAGCAGTCGTTGCGGCTTGCGATGGATCAAGAAGGGCGAGGCGATGTTGTCTCGACAGCGAGTTATGACGGCCTGCAACTCGTCAGTGACCTTGAAACGAATCCACGCTGTATCACTGGCCTTGGCTGTCTTCTTTTGTACCAGGTACAGGAACCCATCCCGAACGCCATCAAAGCGCATGTCCAGAATGTCTGAGCGCCGCTGAGCAGTTATCAGTGCCAAGTCGATGGCGTTGCGCAGCCAAGGTGGGGCTACTTCCCTGATTGCCTTCAGGCCTTCCACGGTATGGCGTTTGCGTTGCTTCTTTTCGATACGGTTGATCGTGCTCGATGCCGGGTTGTCCGGGCATAAGCCTTTCGACGCGGCATGATTGAAAATGTCCACCAGCAGAGCGCGGCTTTGATTGGCGCTCCTTGGAGTCAGTGTGTCTAGCAACTCGGCAACCATGCGTATTGTTATTTGATCGACGGCTTTGCCCTCAAAATGCTTTCGGAAGCGTCTGAAGTGAACGGCGTACAGCCCGAGCGTACCCTTGGCCAGCTCGCGGGGAGGCAAGATCTCCGCTTCGTATTTGTCCAGAAAAGCCGCAAATGATCCCGATGGATTGCCCATGACAGAGCGGACCAGATCGGCGCCTTGCATAAAGGCCAGATTGAGCTGTTTTGCAGCATCGATTGCCCTGATCCGATCGGTACCGAATTGAAACCACTTACCGTCGCTGGGGCGACGGTAGCGGTAGGTCGAGCGCCGTGTATCAAAGTACAGGTTCTGCGGTAGGTGCTTGTTCGCACTATTGCGTGGTCGTGGAGCCATCAGGCCACTCCTCTTAGCACCATAGCGACCAGGTCGTTGCCGTCAGCTATGTTCAGTGCGTTCCAGTCCACATACCAGAGCGAGCCTATCTGCTCGCCCGGCAGCTTTCCGTTGCGGATGTAATTGCGAATAGCTTGTGAGCAGAGCGGTGTCCCGTTCTCACCCCAGCGGCGGCGTTGGTATTCGCTAATTTTGATCAGCTCTTTACGCATGGTCATCCCCTCCGATAGTGATGCCTGGGTGCTTATACCCCACCACAAGCTGCGCGGGCGGGCGATTCTTAGCGTTTAGCGGTGCATCAACGTGGGCTGCCTCGCGCAGCTTTTTGTGGGATATAAGCACCCCGGCAGTGGCGCTAAGAGCTTTAGTAATGCCTGCTGCTGCGCAGCAGAGACTGTTTTTTACAGGCGCGGCGATCCCACTGGCGTTGCGGAGCAAGGCGGACAGGGGCAAGTGGTTGGTCAGTGAGTGCGTCATGCCGCTTTTCTCCGGGTGCTGGTGGTAGGTTGATTCTTCTGCCCATCGGTCAGGCCGTGGCGGTAACCGATCCAATAAAGCAGGGCCGCGCTGAATAACAAAAAGATCAAAGCGCTGATCTGGATAGAAGTCATGTGGTGTGCTCCTGGTGTGGCGCTAGTGGTGGCAGCGCTGGGCTAGTCGTCTTTATCCGGTGTATCGTTTTGCGGTTTTGCTAGTTCCTCGTCGGCCTTGTAGGCGCGAATGTCGATCAGCGCGGCTACATGGCGGATGTGCGCGAACTTCGGCGCTTTGCGGCTGCTATGCAGCACGGTGACGGGCAATTGAATACGGCCGCTGAGGATTTCAGCTGCAAACGACTGCTCGTTTAGATGGCGGAAGTACTGCACGCGCAGCTTGTCGAGGGGGATCAGCACGTCACCGAAGTTGCGATAGAGCAGTTCAACTGTGGCCGGGTCCGGTGCTGGCAGTAGCCGCAGTGGGGATTGATGGTTATTGCTCATGATCGCGTTTGCTCGATTTGGTTTTAAGTCGGGCTGGGTGGTTCCAGGCGTTCAGGCAGTGGCGCTTGGTCAGCTCGCGCAAGTGTTCCGGCACTTCAAGGAGCGCAGCGTTGCGCTCCTCTCGTGTCGGCATGGCCACGATCTGCCGAGCGTATTCCCTAGGCCACGTCACGGTGATCAGCCGGAGTTGCTGGAGGGATCAGGCCCAACTGTTCGGCCAGCCAAGCGATACCTGGCTTGCGCACCCGGGTTGATTGGCTGTACTGCATACCGAGTTCTGCGTGGAACCAGTTACTGTCCTTTATCCGCAAATACTCACGGTCCCGAACCGGGAAGGCCGGCAAGTTACGCTCGTTGAGCAAGCCTTTTTCGCGCATCGACTTGATCAGCTTTGGCCGGGTAGTGCCCAGGCACGCAGCGGCTTTGGCGAGGGTGCGTTCCATAACACCCCCCCTAAGCTGCAAGCGCGGCAGGAGTTGCCGACGCGACCAAGTGATCGAGCGACTGAAGCAGCCGGTTAAAGCTGTGCTGATCGTCGCCATAAGTCGTAAAGCACTGAGTGCGTGGGTTACTGTCGCCGGCGACCAGAATCGCCGTGATGCCTTTACGGCTTTGGGTGCGATGGACTGCCAGGCTGACCGCCTCATCCAGACCGATATCGAGCTTCAAGGAGCCGCCTTGGCGGACCAGCTGGTTCAGTTGCTCTTGTTGATAGGTGTCCAGTAGTTGGCCGCAGTCGACCGATTCAGCATGCACGCGCGGTGTTGCAGACTCGGCAGTATCTATGCGGCCATTGGCGATGGACTCAATAAAGTCAGCGAGCACCTGGTGCTTGTATTTGTTTGTATCGCTCACCGTCAGGCTGTGTTTCTCGTCGCCGGTAACAATGGTGAAGAGCGTGTGGGAGGAACCGCGCTCAACCTGCAGCACGAAGATCAACGGCAGGTTGGTATTTTTGAAGCTGCACGAGTGGTGAAACGTGCCGTTCAAATTGACTTGCGCAGCCAGCAGGCGAAGGGTTTTATCAGTCAAAGAAAACCGGTTCATGCTGCATGCCCTCCGTTGTTTGGATCGAACGGGGCAGGGCGGTTGCTGTGCGGGACCAGCCGGGGTTTGTGGTTGTGGAGGATGACCAAGCGGCCGGTGGTTGCTTGCAGTTGCTCAATCAGTCGACGGTTACTGGTGCACGCTGGATGGACGTGCAGGGTAGCTGTGGTGTGCATGGTGTTGCCTCGCTCTGTGGTGTTAGAGTGAGGCAAATATCACGCATCGTGCTTATGTGTGTCAATTCAAATCGTGATTATATATCTGAGGCTGAGTGTAGAAAGCGTGATGATTTCAGAATTCCGCCTACAAGATGTATTTCTTCTACGTCATTTTGGTCTATGTGGAGGGTGGCGTGTTCCGCATTTACGCTGTCAAGGCGGTACATCCCATCACGCAAGTAAATGAATTCCTTGATCATGGTCCTTCCGGAAGTCGTACGCACCATCACTTCATCGCCGCTAACAAAGCTTTTGTTAGGTTCAACAAGTACAAATTCACCATTTTTAATTCGTGGCAGCATGCTGTCGCCTAAAACTCTTAGGCCGTATGCGTCAGGGTCATCACTGTGGATTTTAAGGTACCCATCCCCATGGCCCTGGGGGAAGTCTAAGGCTTCAAAATACCCTGAGTTACCTAGTTGCGCGTTTCCCATCACTGGGACTACCCCTTTTTTTGCCCAGCCTATGTTGCTGCTAACAGGTTGATTTCTATCGCTCGAGCGCCCGGAGTCGCGAGTTAGACGATCCTCGGAGCGAACTCGGCCTTGAATTTTGTCTGGAAGTGAATCCAGTTCTGAGCGATCTCTACCGGCTACTAGATCAGGCAATGTGGTGTCGAGAGCTAGGGCGATTTTCTCCAAATCCTCTAGGTTGGGTTGGCGAGTTCCCTTTTCGTAGTTACCAATTCGTGATTGGGACTCCCACCCGCAAGCATAAGCAAGGGCCTGCTGACTCATTCCCTTTGCTTTTCTTAATTGTTTGATGCGTAAGCCAAGTGTGTTCATGTGCTTTTTTTACCACGAGTCGGAATGTTTTTATCTCACTTTGCGTGTTGAAAACTTCACGATACGTGCTTATCATGGCGTCGAGTCACTGGAGGCACACCATGAACTGCATTGCAGAGCAAAGAGCAAAGTCAGGCATTAAGCAGCGTGAGTTGGTCGCGGCATTAGGTTGGACTCAAACGCGGCTCAGTAATTATGAGGCTGGCCGGCGTACTGCGGGCCTAGTCGAATGTCGAGCAATAGTCAGCGCTTTTAACCAGCTTGGAGTGAAATGTACTTTAGATGACATCTTCCCTCCCGGTATGAATGCTTCGATTCGGGCAGCGTAAAAAGCTGTAAAGAAAAAAGGCGACCAATAGGCCGCCCAGTTCCTCCCGGCACACACCACCACAGTGTCGCAGGGTCGCGGTAGAGGGAGACGTGCACACCACATGCAATTCCGCCTCCCTTTACCGCGCTTTCCAAGGCTCGGAAGCTTTGGGTTGCTGCCTTCTCCACCACAGATCTGGCAGCTGTTGCGCCAGAGGTGAGCGACGGATCGCTTGCCTCGGCACGGTGCCGGTTTCGATCTTAAGAATCTAGACCGGCTTTTGGGCCTACTCAGCCACGCGGCAAATGTACCATCACAACACGCCGCGCGGCACTGGCAACATTCAAGGATTAATGCCATGAGCCGTATTGCTCTTAGTTGCACCCAGCGAGCGCAGCGCGAAATTCTGCCGCTTGATTTGGCGCTGTACCACGCTGCACGTGACTATCCGGGTGGCGCTGCAGCCATCGCTGCCACCACTGGCCGCAATCCCACCACGCTACAGCATAAGTTGTCCCCGACCCATCCAAGCCACACGGTGAATGTTCAAGAGTTCGCCGAGATCCTGGAGCTGACCAAAGACCGACGCATTCTTGATGCGGTGCATGCGTTGGTGGGCGACACGATCTGGCAGGAGCTGGCCGAGGCATACACCGACGATATGCCCGAGACGCTAACCACAGGCCTTGCTGTGTATTTCCGTCAGGTAGCAGATCTGGCCGACACTTGGGCCAAGAGCATTGGCGATGGGGTGGTCAACGACCGCGAACTGGCCGAGATCCGCTTGCAGGTGTTTCGCGGTATCCAAGGCTTGTTGGGCCTGTACAACCGCGCTTGCTACGTCAACTCGACCACGCGGGGGGCTGACCGTGGCTGATATTGCAGATTTTGCTAATGACCTGATGCAGGAACGCATCGACCTGGCTCTGGCAGCGCGCAAAGCGCAGCCGGTGTTTGCTTCTTACGAGTTTTGCGTGGACTGCGATTCATCAATCCCCTTGGCCCGCCGCTTGGCGGTCACCAGTTGCACTCGTTGTGCAGCCTGCCAACAACTGAATGAACAAGTAGGTACCCGTTATGCTCGATGACGTTCTCGGTCAATTCGCTGACCACGGCCTTGAGCCTGCGCAACCACTCGTGTTCGGCAAGCTGACCCGTTGCAAGACCACGCAGGACAAGGGCAAAGAGAAAAATGGTTGGTATGTGATCCATGAGCACCGCACCGAGAAAAACGAGACGCTGATTTTCGGTAGCTTCGGTGATTGGCGTTCGGGCGACAGCAACAAGATCAAGGTCAAGGCCGGGCGCATGAGCCAGGAAGAGCGCGACGTTATGCGCGCTCGCCAGGAGGAAGGTAAACGCCGCGCCGCCGAGATTGCCGCGAACGCTGCCCGCCGTGCTGCCAATCGAGCATCTGGCCTGTTCAAGCGCATGCCGGAGAAAGGCCGCAGCGCTTATCTGGATCGAAAGCAGATCGTCGGCATGGGCGTGCGTTATGCCCCGCGCTCCGGTGCAGTGTTGGTGCCGATGAGCAACGTACGGGATCAGATCGTCGGGTTGCAGGTTATCTACCCGGAGAAGCAGCAGGACACCGGCCGCGACAAGTCCTATTGGCCTTATGGCATGTCCAAGGAAGGCGCCTTCCATTTGATTGGCCCGCACCCTGAACCGGGCGAGCCGGTTCTGGTGTGTGAGGGCTACGCAACTGGCGTCAGTCTGCATATGGCCACCTCGCTGACGGTGGCCATTGCTTTTGATGCGGGCAATTTGAGCGTTGTGGCCAAGGCCATGCGTGAGCGTTTCCCTGGCCGTGCATTGATCGTGTGCCGAGACGACGACTGGAAAACCAAGCGTCCTAATGGCGAGCCTTGGAATCCCGGCGAAGAGAAGGGCTGCAACGCTGCTTTGATCGTTGGTGGTCAGGTGGTTGGCCCCGTGTTCTCGGGTGAGCGCGAAATCAAGTGGACCGACTTCAACGACTTGCACTGTGCCGAAGGCTTAGACGCTGTTCGCCGCCAGGTGTTGTCGGTGGTCAGGCCTCCAGCTGCAGGGGGCTGGAAAGATCAGTTGGCACGCACTGAAAACGGCTCATTGATCGCGCATATGCAGAACGTCGAATTGATCCTAGGCAATGATGAACGCTGGGCGGGTGTTATCAGTTTTAGTGCTTTTAGCTCCAAGATCGTCAAAGTCCGCACGCCGCCTTATGGCGGAGGAACCGGGGATTGGAGCGACATCGATGACATACGCGTTATGAAATGGCTGGCCCAGCAATACAACCTGCGCGTTAAAGCCTCCAGCGTGATCGAGGCGGTCAGTGTTGTGGCCCACGACAACTCGTTTCACCCGGTGCGCAACTACCTGAACAAGCTTGAATGGGATCGCGTGCCGCGCCTTGATACCTGGCTCAACACGGTGATGGGCGTGACCCAAAGCGGTTACAGCGCCAAGGTCGGCAAGCGCTGGATGATCTCGGCGGTCGCACGGGTAATGCGTCCGGGCTGCAAGGCTGACTCGGTGATGATACTTGAAGGCGGGCAGGGCGAAGGCAAGTCCACGGCCATGAGCATCCTCGGCGGCGACTGGTTTATGGATACGCCGTTTGCCTTGGGCGACAAGGACGGCTTTCAGGCGATACGCGGCAAATGGATCATCGAGCTGGGCGAGCTGGATAGCTTCAACAAGGCCGAGAGTACCAAGGCCAAGCAGTTTTTCTCGGCATCCACCGACACCTACCGTGAGAGCTACGGCCGCAGAACAAATGACGTGCCACGCCAGTGTGTTTTCGTGGGTACCACGAACCAGGACGAATACCTCAAGGATGCCACGGGCAACCGCCGCTATTGGCCGGTAGCCTGTACCAAGGTCGACCTGGATCAGTTACGCGAGATCCGCGACCAGCTGTGGGCCGAGGCGATGTTCTGTTATGAGGCAGGCGAGATCTGGTGGGTTAACCGCGACGAAACCCCGATGTTCGCCGAAGCCCAGGACGAGCGCTTTGTGGTGGATGAATGGGAAGGTCCGATCCTGAACTGGCTGGAAGAATCGCAGATCGGCGAAACCACCAGCGGCAGCGAAGTCCTGGCCAGCGCGCTGAAACTCGACTTCGGTCACTGGGGCAAGCCCGAACAAATGCGTGTCGGTGCAATCATGCACCGGCTCGGATGGCGGCGTGTGCGCCTGCCTGCTTTGGCTAAAAGCGGCCAGCGTCCTTGGGCGTACAAAAAGCCAGAAAACTGGGGTGGTTACTCAGCCTTGCAGGTGCAGAAGTTCGAGGAGCCTTGCTTTGATTAAGCACATCGACACCATGCTCAAGCTTTGGGCTGAGGATCTGCACAGTGAGGCGCCCGAAGGCACATGCGGCGGCAACATGATTGCCATGCTGATAGAAACCAAGGGCGAGCTGATTCGCGGTACTCGGGGGAGTCGGGTATTGCTCGATGAATCGGCGGACATAGAGTTGATCGTCAACAAGCATTTGCCACCGCAGTTGTCGTTGGTGGTGCGTGAGCACTACTGCAACCACGACAGCTTCCTGTCGCAGAAGTACACCCACTGCGGTTGCAGTCGTGACACCTACTACCAGCGTCTGCACGACGCGCACCTGTGCATTGCTGGCTTGCTGATGGGGAAGGCTGCGTGATCCCCTGCGCTACTCCAATCATCGTTCTTGTCTTGGCTCACCGCGTCCCACTGCTTTGCAAGGCAGTGGGGCACGCGCAGGCCGCGCCGTTACTGTGCTGTCCCACAGTCCTACCTGTAAATGCCCCTCGCCCATGTGAGCGTAGCGGGCAGTAATACGCGCGTTTCACGCGCATGCGTGTTCTTAACAATCTTTCTATATACGAGGAAAAAGTAAAAGAAGTAGGACAGTGGGTCACAGCCTTAGATTTAGGCACTTTCCCTTGTCCCACTTTGATTCTGAACAGTGGGGCAGGGCAGCCAGCCCCCAAAAGCGCTAGCCGGGGTGATGTATTCGCCGACATTCGCCGGGCGTTCAGCTACCAAACCCACATATTCACCGATGGCATTAAAAGTGGCTTGCTGCCACCGGAATCCACCTGTAAAAAGTAGTCATCTTCGATAGGTGCGACCGCAGACAGCGGCAGGCACCACCACACTAAACCCGGCCATTGCGCCGGGTTTTTTGCGTTTAGGGGCAGGCAATGACAACAGAGCAACAAGCGTTAGCTGATATGCCGATCTGGCTGGTGATCGCACTGTCCCTGGTAGGTGGCGTATCGGGCGAGATGTGGCGAGCGGACAAGGATGGCGCCCGGGGTTGGTCGTTGCTCCGGCGTCTGGCTTTGCGGTCAGGTGCCTGTATCGGGTGCGGGCTTTCTACGATGATGTTGCTGCATGCCAACGGTGTGTCGATCTGGGCAGCTTCAGCGGTGGGCTGCCTTACAGCAATGGCCGGGGCCGACGTCGCCATTGGTCTTTACGAACGCTGGGTCGCCCGACGCCTAGGCGTCAACGAGTTGCCATCTGCAGATCGAGAGCAAGAGCGATGATGCGGCTTGAGATGCGTGACAACATCGACAAGATCGTGCGGGATATTCGCGGGCTGGCCCCGAACAAGGTGCCGATGGCTGCGGCCAAGGCCCTGACCTTCACCGCTGAGCGTGTGCAATTAGCCGAGACCGCCGAGATAGCCCGTGTGTTTGATCGGCCCACGCGTTGGACCTTGAACTCAATCTACAAGCGCGGAGCCAGTCCCACCCGGCTGTTTGCTCGCGTGTGGGTTAAGAATGAATCTAGCTCGGGTATCGCCGCCTCGAAGTACCTACCGGTCCATATGGACGGCGGAAGTCGTCCACACAAGCGATTCGAGAAGGCGCTGATTCACTACGGCCTGATGCCGGCAGACATGTACGCAGTGCCAGGCCGGCGCGCCCGGATGGATGGCAGCGGCAACATCAGTCGCGGCGAGATCATGCAGATACTGTCCGCCCTTGGCGCTGCCGAGCGTGTGTCAGGCTTTATGGCCAACCGCACGGCGCGAAGCAAGCGGCGCAATCGCAATGCCCCGGACTACTTTGCTGGTCGCCCGGGCAATGGCACGGGACCGCTGGGTATCTGGCAGCGTGTCGGCAGTGGGGCACGCCCGATCCTGATCTTCATCAAGCGCCCAACCTATCGTCGGCGCTTTGACTTTTACGGCGTGGCCGATCGCGTCGCCGCTGCCGAGTTCGAACCGCTGTTTCGCCGTGCATTGGCCCGCGAGATGGGCCGGGGGTGACAGCGAGCCGCGATTTCGTCCGGTTTCGGTCGATTTTGGTGCATTTCGACCGCGAATGACGGCCTCGACCCCTTTTTCAATGGGTCCTTCCGGCCGCTGACGGAATTGGGGTAATTCGAACCCCGATCTTTTTGCAGATTCAACCCGACATAGGGGGTTCCGCTTCCTGTCCAGCCCTAGGAGATGACCATGCCGACACAGCGCGAGATTGCCGATCACCTGGACATGAGCGAGCGCAATGCCCGCGATGTGTTGAAGGGGTTGAGCATCAGTGACTGGCAGGCTGCCAGCCTGGACGAGATCCGTATCGCCTACATCCGCGACCTGCGCAACAAGGCGGCGGGGCGCGGGGGCAGCCAGTTGGAAGAACTTAACGCCGTGCGAATTGACGAGGGGCGCGTCAAGGCGGCGAACGGGCGTCTGCTGTATCACGAGAAGTTGCGGTCGCTGATCCCTAGCATGGAAGCGGAGCGAGTGCTGTCCGACTGGTCGGCCTTTGCCAACCGGGAATACCTGGGCGGCGTTGAACGATTAATTCAGGAAATCGAGAACGTGCAGAAACTCACGGTCGATCGATCTGTGGTGGCCAAAGTTGCTGGACCTACAACCGAACGAATTGCAGGCTACGCGCGAAAACTTGGCGCAGAGCTTGTTGGCAGCAGCGGGGAAGTTCAACCCGCCGCGTGATGTGCCCACGGCGGAGTACTTGAGTACAGAGTTTTACTTGCCCGCGGAAAGCGGTGTGCTGCACGGTCTGTATGACTTCCACTACACGCCATACTTCCTAGGCGTTGCCGCCGCGCTGGATGATCCACGCGTCAGCGAAGTGGACCTGATGAAAGCCGCGCAGATCGGCTGGACCTGGTTCCTGATTGGTTACCTGTTTAAGTTTGTCCAGTTCCTGCCGCGGCCGATCATGATCCTGTTTGCCAAGGAAAAGGACGGCAAGAACTTTCACGACGAGAAGCTCAAGCACGGCGTGATGGCTAACAGCGAGGTCAATCGGTTGATGCCGGTCGACACCAGCCGGTCCTCGGGTAACCGCTGGGACCACAAGAGTTTCCCTGGCGGCTTCCTCAAGTTGGTTGCCTCGAACTCCCCCGGCAACGTGAAGTCGACTTCATCCGTGGGCCTTTCAGTGGTCGAAGAACCGGACGACACCAGCGACGACGTAAAGGGGCAGGGTGACGCGATCGCTCTGCTGGAAGAGCGTGGTAAGCGTTACCCCGGTTCGAAAATGCTGGTCGGTGGAACCCCGGCGATCAAGGGCGCGAGCAAAACCGAGGCGCGCCTAGCCCAGACCGATTGCCGGGTGCTGCCGATTGTCTGCCATGCCTGCTGCCAGGCACATGTGCTGGACTTCGCCCATATCAAATATCTGGACATCAATGAAGGCGTCGAGCCTCACGAAATCTATGGTCGTGCGGATCCCGAGACCGCCGGTTACGCCTGCCCCCATTGCGGGGAAGTCTGGGACGACTACCAGCGCAAGGAGAATATCCGCAACACGGTGTTCAACGCCGTCGAGGCGGGTGATCCTTTCTGTGGTTGGGTTGCGACCAAGCCCTTTGCCGGGCGTGCAGGGTTCATCGAATTGAACGAGCTCTATGCATGCCTGCCGGGTACCAGCCTGGCGAACATCGTGCGCGAGCAGCTCAACGCCGAGCACCAGGCCGCAATGGGTAACCTGTCGCTACTGATCAAGTTCGTCAACCAGAAACAGGGGCGAGCGTACGAGTACAAATCGGATCTGCCCGAAGCTGACAAGCTGGCGGAGCGGGCCGAGGATTACCCTGAAATGTTCGTGCCCATGGGCGGCCTGGTGATCACCGCGGGCGTCGACGTGCAGCACGATCGCCTGGCCGTCGTTCTTCGCGCCTGGGGCCGTGGCGAGGAGTCATGGTTGCTCTACTGGGGTGAGATCTACGGCGAAGTGGTGTTGCCAGGGCAGGGCGTTTGGTTGGACCTGGAAAAGCTGCTGTTCTCGCCGATCACCCATGCCTGCGGCGCCAAGCTGAAAATCCTGGCCGTCTCGCTGGATACCTCGGACGGCACTGTCACCCAGGATGCGGCCTATGCGTTTTGCCGTAAGCATCAGCAACGCGGGGTGATGGCAATCAAGGGTGCCAGCGAACGGGGCAACAGTCGGGACGATGAACGCAAAGAAATCTTTAGCGCGCCTCGGCAGGGTGTGGACACCGACAAGGAGCAAAAGGCTTCGAAGTACGGCCTGCGCCCTTACATCGTCGGTACGTCGCGGGCTAAGGATCTTTGGATTGAAGGCCGGCTGCCGTTGACGGGCGAAGGTCCTGGTCGGATGCACTTCTACAAGACCGTGCGGCCGGACTACTTCCGGCAGATTACCGCCGAAGTGAAAGCCCCCAGCCGGCGGCACCACTATCGCAAGGTCTGGCAGAAAAAGGCGGGCGAGCGAAACGAAGCCACGGACTGCGAAACCTATGCGCTGCATGCGGCCCGTTCGCTGAAAACCCACCTGCTCAATGAGCACGATTGGGCTGCACTGGATGCACAGATCCGGCAAGGCGGTTTGTTCGATTCGCCACCACCGGAATCGGACATCGAGCCGGATTCAGACCCCGTACCGGCGCCGGAAAACCCGGTACCGAAACCACCCGCTGAACCCAATGAGCTCCCGCCTTCTGGCGGGAGAGTTGTTTCTGGGCGCCGTACTGCCATGCGCGTGCTCTCTCAACGCAGGAATTAATTTATGGCCATCACCCTGGAACAGGCGCAAAGCCAGCTTCAAGCCTGGCTCGACGCAAGCATTAAGGTCAGCCAGAAGCAGAGCTATCGCATCGGCACCCGCCAGCTGAACTACGCCGACGCGGCGGAGATCACCAAGATGATCGATTACTGGCAGTTGCAAGTGGATCGACTGGCCAGCGGTCGCCCTCGCGGCATTGTCTTGCGCGGGATCACGCCGCTATGAGCCGCGCATCCAAGGCCCCTCAGCCGACGTTGTTGGACCGGGCCATCAATTGGTTGAACCCCGTGCAGGGTGCGAAACGCATGCATGCGCGGATGACGGTGACGGCGCTGGGCGGATACAGCGGCGCCTCGAAGAACAAACGCTCGCTCAGTGCCTGGAACCCGGGTGCTGGTAGTGCTGCCTCGGATCTGCTGCCAGACCTGGCAACTCTCCGGGAACGCTGCCGCGACCTGGAGCGCAACAACCCCATCGGCGGCGGCGCGATCAACACGGTGGTAACTAAGACGGTCGGTACCGGGTTGGCGCTGAAGTCAGTGGTGAATCGGCAGATCCTCGGATGGAATGAGGACGCCGCGCGTGATTGGCAGCGCAATACCGAGTCGCTGTTCAAGTCATGGGCCGAAACCACGGCGTGCGACATCACTCGCGAACAGAACTTTTACGGCTTGCAGGACCTAGCCTGGCGTTCGGTGCTCAGCAGCGGTGATGTCTTTCCGTTATTGACCCACAAAGAACGCCCAGGTCAGCACTACTCGGCCTGCATCCAATTGATCGAAGGGGATCGGGTGTGTAACCCGGACAACAAGGCTGATACCGAAACGCTGACTGCCGGCATTGAGCGTGATGCCGATGGGGAGCCAATCAAGGCTCACATTCTACGCAGCCACCCAGGTGCACTGGGTGTGAGAGAGCGCAAGTGGGATGAGCGCCCCTTCTTTAATGAGCGTGGTGGCCGTGCGCTGCTGCATTTGTATCGGCGCAAACGTGTCGGTCAACCGCGCGGGGTACCGTATCTGGCGCCGGTGATTGAGAAGCTAAAGCAACTCGATCGCTACACCGATGCAGAGCTGGAAGCCGCGGTGGTGTCGGCGTTCTTCGCGGTGTTTATCAAGCCTGGGCCTGGGGGGGACCTCAGCCCGTTGGCCTCCGCCGCGACCGGCAACACGCCGGTGGGCGGTGATCGTCCTGCAGATCGTTCGGCCGGTGGCTGGGACGGTACGCTCAGCGGCGGCATTGTCGCCGAGCTGGATCCCGGTGCATCGATAGAGTCCGCCGCGCCTGGGCGTCCAAACCTGGCGTTCGACCCATTTGTATTGGCGATGTTGCGCCAGATCGGCATGGCGTTGGAGCTGCCCTATGAAGTGCTGATCAAGCACTTCACGGCCAGTTACACCGCCGCGCGCGCTGCTGTGATGGAGGCTTGGCAGTTCATCCGTGGCTGTCGCGACTTCCTGGGCAACGACTTCTGCCAGCCGGTGTACGAGCACTGGCTGGAAGAGGCCGTCGCGCAGGGCGACATCGATGCTCCCGGCTTTTTCGACCATCCGTTACTGCGGTATGCCTACTGCGGTTCGATTTGGGTCGGCGATGGTCCGGGTACTGTGGATCCGCTCAAGGACATCAACGCGGCCAAGGCGCGTGTCGATCTGGGCGTCAGCACGCTGGCCAAGGAGTCGATGCTCTACGACGGCAGCGACTGGGAAGAAAACCACGAACAACGCGCGCTGGAAGTGAAACGTCGAATGGAAGACGGCCTGTCTGCCACGCCGGCCTCTCAACCTGAAGACCAGTTGCCGCAAAACCCCGACCTACCCGAACGGACCTGACCATGACCGATAAACCAACCGACGCTCCCCTGGCGCATCGGGTGACGGCGTTCGACCTGGTGTCGCGTGAGCCCTGGGCGATTACCCCGGACATGCTGCACACCATCACGGCGATCGCCCGCCGTGAGAACGATGGCCCCGAGGCTGTAGAGGCCAGGCAGGGGCGCCCGCTGCAGAACACCCGCAACGTGACCCAGCGCGGCACTGTGGCGCTGGTTCCGGTCACCGGCCCGGTGTTTCGCTACGCGAACCTGTTCACTGCCATGTCCGGCGCAACTTCTCTCGATGTACTGGCGAAGGAGTTCACCGCGGCGGTGGATGACCCGCGAACCGACAGCATCATCCTTGTGATGGACACGCCCGGCGGCCAGGCCAGCGGCATCGCCGAGTTTGCCCAGATGATCCGGGCATCCCCGAAACGGGTGGTCGCCTATGTATCGGGCAACGCCGCCAGTGCGGGTTACTGGATGGCAGCCGCGGCTCACGAGATCGTCATGAGCCGCACCGGCGCTGTCGGCTCGATCGGCACCGTGCTCTCGGTGCGCACGAATAAGGATGACGGCAGCGTCGAGATCGTCAGCAGCCACAGCCCAAACAAACGTCCCGACTTTGCGACCGAGGAGGGCCGAGCGCTGGCCCAAAACCATGTCGATCGCTTGACCACCATCTTCGTCGAGGACGTCGCGAACTATCGCGGTGTTGACGTCGATACCGTCCTTTCCGACTTCGGTCAGGGCGACATGCGGATTGGTTCAGACGCTGTGTCCCTGGGCATGGCCGACCGTGAATCCACCCTTGAATCTTTGATTGCCGAACTTAACGGCAGCAACTCCGGAGATCGTTCTATGAGCGCTACCACCGCAACCCAGCCAGGCACCCCCGCTGCCGACAAGCCAACCATTGATCGCGCTTACCTGGCGGCGAACCACGCCGAGCTGCTGGCGACGCTGGAGCACTCCGCTCACGCCGCTGGTGCGAAAGCGGAGTGTGAACGTATTCAGGCTGTCGAGGCTGCCGGCCTTCCCGGCCATGAAGAGTTGATCGCCTCCCTGAAGTTCGATGGCGTGACCTCGGGTGCTGAAGCAGCCAGCCAGGTAATCGCCGCTGAAAAGTCCAAGCGCACTGCCGCGCTGGCGGATATCCGCAGCACGGCGACCAAGCCTGTCCCTGCCGCAGCCGCACCGGATACGCCGGCAGCCGCGGCAGATCAGGAAGACCCTGAGGCGCCGCTCGAGGAGCGTGCCAAGGCGACCTGGGACGGCAACAAGGAATTGCGGGCTGAGTTCGGCGACTTCGGGGCGTACCACGCCTACCGCAAAGCCGAAGACAAGGGCCTGATCAAAGTCCTGAAGAAGTAACCCGGACCACACCCACCACCCTTTAGGCCTTGGAGAACCCCCATGCCTCTTACTCTCGACACTCCCCGCGCTTACGAGACGGGCGACATCAATGATCTGGCTGTCGCTGCTGCCGTGCAGATCTTCGAAGGCTCGGCCGTCGGCATCAACTCGGCTAATGGCCTGGCACGTCCATTGGCTGCTGGTGATCTGTTCGTTGGATTCGCTGACCGTGGCGTGGATAACCGCACTGGCGCTGCAGGCGCGGCGCGCGTTCGCCTGCTTGAAACGGGCAAGGTGCAACTGCCTGTCGCAGCACTTGCCATCACCGACATCGGCAAAGCGGTGTACGCCAGTGACAGCGGCACCTTTGTCCTCACCGCTGCGGGTAATAGCCGGATCGGCCATGTGCACCGCTTTGTCAGCGGTGGCGCGGGCATCGTCAAGTTCGCCGCGCAGGCCGTCCCGGCCGCGTAATACGCCGGTTTACCAAGTCTTACATCAGGAGTTACACCCATGGGTGCTGAAGTACTTTCCAGCCGTGCCGTCATTGGCACGTTTTACGAGCTGCTCGAACAAAACGCCGGGGCGACCTGGATCGATCTTATCTCCAACCTCTTTGACTCCGACCAGGCCAAGGAAACGTATCCGTGGATCGGCGCGGTACCGACGCTGCGTGAGTGGATTGGCGGGCGCCACGCCAAGGGCTTTGTGAGCGCTGACCTCGAAATCGAAAACCTGCACTACGAAGCGACGATCGAGGTCCTGGTCAAGGAGCTGCGCCGCGATAAAACCGGGCAACTGCGCATTCGTCTCGGTGAGCTGGCCGATCGCACCAACTCGCACTGGGCTCGTCTGCTGTCGGCCCTGGTGCTGAACGGCGAAAGCCAGATCTGCTACGACGGCCAGTACTTCTTCGATACCGATCACGAAGAGGGCAACAGCGGATCGCAATCGAACAAGATCACCACCGACATCAGCGAGCTTGCTGCCACGTTGCACGGCACTCCCTCGCGCCCGAGCCCTGAAGAGTTCCAGCAGGCCGTGGCCAAGTCGGTGACCCAACTGACCAGCCTCAAGGACGATCAAGGCGAACCAATCAACGAACTGGCCCGAGAGTTCCTGGTGATGGTGCCTTTCGGTTTGCTGAGCGTGGCCCAGTCGGCGCTGACCGTACCGCGCGGTACCAACATCAGCGAGATCGTCATGCCGGACAACGTCAACGTGCGGGTGATCGGTAACGTCCGCCTGAATGCCTGGACTGACAAGTTCGTGACCTTCCGCACCGACGGGCGCCTGAAATCGTTCATCCGTCAGCAGGAAACCGACGTGGTGATGAAGGCCAAGGCCGAGGGCTCGGAGTACGAGTTCGACAACGACGCGCACCAGTATGGCGTCGACACCTGGCGCAACGTCGGTTTCGGGCGCTGGCAGTACGCCGTCCTTAACCAACTGGTGTAAGCCTTCGGGCTTGCACCTCATTCGAGGACATCACAATGCCGAAATACACAGTCGATCAGAACATCACCTTGTTCGGTGGCGAGCTGATCCTGACGGCTGCTCAGGCCGGTGCGCGTGCGCACTGCCTGCAGGAGCTCAAGAAAGGCCGTTACGAGATCATCAGCCCGGTCCAGTTCAAGAAGGGGGAGGTGATTGTCATCCCGGGCGAACCGGACAAGGCGCTGGCTCAGAAGGTCACCAAGGTCGAAAAGGATGCAGGGGGCGGCAATGGCGAATAAATCCTACCGGGTGCTCAGCGGTTCATTCCGCAAGCCCAACGACGAGTTGGTCGAAGCCGGCGGAATAATCGAGTTGCCGGCCGACGTTGCGGAGCGTTTCCGTAACCAGCTGAGCGAAGTTGCCCCCGCCGAGTCGACCAAAAAAACCGGTCCGGGCAAGGCTGAAGGCGATGTTTGAGGAGGACCTATCGGCCTTCCTCGAGGATTTCAATGTGTGTGGCTTGGTCGACGGTCAGCCCTTCCTGGCGGTGCGGGACATGCCGGATGAGATCCGTGCCATGGCCGGCATCAACAGTCAGTCGACCTACTACGAAATCCTGATCATCACCGCCGAAGCAGAGCGCCTGGGCATCGTCAACGGCAAGTTGATCAGCGTAGGCGGCGTGTCCTACAGGGTGCGCGACCGGCTGATGATCGATGACGGAGCGTTCAGTCTCGCTTCACTCACCAAGGTCTAACCCTATGTCTTCCATTCAAGAGCGCATCGTCGATCGGGCGAAGGTGCTGATTCTTGGCGCCGGTACGTTGGCCGGTGACCGGGTGTTTCGCAGTCGTACGGAAGCGATCACCCGGGATATGTCGCCGGCCATTGTGATTCGTCCGAACCTAGAAACCACCGAACGTGAAAGCCACGGCGTGGACCGTAACCAGTTTGAGCTGTCGGTGGAAATCCTCGCCCGCGAGGACACCACCACGGGCGCGGCCTGGGACCAAGTCGCGGATCTGGTCAAGGTTGCCGTGCACGCGGTCCTGATGGAGGAGGACGCCTTTCCCCAGGCTGACCGCATTCAACGTTTCTACATCGACTGGATCGAGGACGACGGCGACAACACCGCGGGCAACTGCATGGTGCGCTACCGCTTCACCTATCTGTGCAACACCGACGACTTGTTGTCGGGCCCCACTATTTATTGAGGAACACCTCTCATGCAAATTGCATTCGGTAGCGGGCTGTTTTATGCCACCCCGCTGATGGACGCCTATGGCAACGTGTTGGCGGCACCAACCCCCATCCTGCTGGGCATCATGCAAGAAGCGTCGATTGACCTGTCCTTCGACTCGAAAGAGTTGTTCGGCGGCGAACAGTTCGCGGTCGATGCAGCGCGTGGTCAGGGCAAGTTGTCGGGCAAGGCCAAGGCGGCGCAGATCAGTCTTTCGCAATGGAATGCCCTGGTGTTTGGCCAGCAGCTGCAGCCGGGCCAAGTGTTGGTGCATCACGCGACCACACCTACACCTATTCCCGTCGGGGGTAAAATCATTGTCGATCCGCCGGCAGGTGGTTTGTTGGCCGGTGATCTGGGTGTTCGCGGTAGTGGTGCGGTGGCTTTTGAGCGCGTACTGACAGCTCCAGTCGCTGGTCAGTACACCTATGACGCTGCGACAGGCGAGTACGCCTTTGCGGTGGCTGACGCCAATACGCCAGTGTTTATCGACTATCGCTATTCGGTGGCCACCGGCAAAAGTCTGTCCGTGCGCAACCTGCCGATGGGCGATATGCCGGTATTTCAGGGCGAGCTGTACCTGAAGTACAAGGGCAAATCGATCTATGTGCGGGTTCCGAACTTTGTCAGCAACAAGCTCGGCATTGCGACCAAGCAGGATGACTACACCATCCCCGACTTCGAATTCACCGGATACGCCGATGAGTTCGGCGAGGTCGTTTACTGGAGTGCCAGCGAATGACGCCCGTCAATGTACCGGGTGTTGAATTCCCCTTCCCGGGCAAAACACTGGTGATACCGCCAATGGCGCTGGGAGATCTGGAACAGCTGCTCGATCGCATCAATAACGTCATGTCCGGGCGAATGGACAAGGACAGCATCGCAACCGTCATTGATGCAACGCATGCCGCCTTACGCCGCAACTACCCGGGCATGGAGCGGGCTGAAGTGGCGAGCCTGCTGGACCTGCAGAACATGCGTGCGGCGCTCGACGCGGTGATGAGCGCCTCGGGGATGGAGGCGCAACCCGTGAACGAGACGGGGGAAGCGCTGGCCCCCTCGACTGGGGCCAACTCTACGCGCATCTGATCGCCTGCACAGGACAGAGTCCAGTCACGCTGCGGCGTGATTGGGACATGGTCATGGTGGGCCACATGACGGACTACTGGAATCACCATCCACCTGTGCATGTGCTGGTGGCAGGCTACCTGGGGTACAAGCCGAGCCAGTCGGTCACCGGCGCGCCGGACCTGGCCACCCACATGGCTGCATTCGCCGCGGACATGCGCAACGAGCTGCCGGAGCACTTGCGCGGTGCCTTGGATGCGTTTGTGGCCCCGGCCTGATTCAACATGCGACTCAACTGTTTCACCGTCACCCAAACTCCGCTTCGGCGGAGTTTTTCATTATTTGCTCAGTGAGGTTCCGGCATGGATAGGAATATCGCGTACCAGTTCACTGCCGGCACCCAGGGTTTTGACCGTGCCGTAGAAAGCATCGAGCGCAACATGCGCGATGCGCGAAGCACGTTTAACCGTGAGTTGAGGGCCATTAACACCGACATGGTGGGGAGCCAAACCCAGATCAGTCGATTGGGTGCAGCGGCCAATGATGCCTTCGGCTTTGTCGGGACCAAAATAAAGGGCGATCTGCTCGCGTTGGGTGCTTCGATGGCTGCAGTCTTTTCTGCTGTTGCGATCAAGGATTTTGTCAGCGACAGCAAGGCGGCGCTGCTTGAGCAGCAGTCTGCGTATCGCGGCCTTGAGGCGGTGGCCAACCATGCAGGTTTGGGTATTGGTCGGGCAATGGAGGAAGCCCAGAAGCTCTCCGCCGATGGTTTGATCAGTGTGAGTGATGCGGCCAAATCGCTGCAGAACCTGTTGAGTCGGGGGTACAACGTTGATCAGGCGGTGTTGGTTATCAGCCGCCTGAAGGACGCTGCCGCTTTTAACCGCCAGGCCAACCTCGGTATGTCTGAGGCAATTGTGGGCGCAACCGAGGGCCTCAAGAACGAAAACTCTGCCTTGGTCGACAATGCCGGCGTAACAAAAAACGTCGCGAAAATGTGGGAGGAGTACGCCAAGAGCATTGGTACCACGCGCGACAAATTGAGCGATTCGCAGAAGATTCAGGCGGAGTACACCGGCATTCTCAAGGAGACGGAAGCCCAGGTGGGTAATGCCACCAAAGCCTCTCAAGGGTTGACGGGCAGCCAGGCCGAGCTGGATACCAAGAGCAACGAACTCAAGGTCACCATTGGTACCATTCTTGAGCCTGCTTTTATCAGCTTGAATAAACATCTGTCTGAGACGGCCAGTTGGTTCAACCGCCTGCTGAAGGGCATGACAGGTGTGGGGCTAACCGTTGAAGAGGTTGCGGCGAATGTCGCTCGTTATGAGGCCATGTTGGGGACGGTTGTCGCTGGTCCGCGAGGTGGCGGTGGTAAGGCTCAGCTCGAAGCGACTTTGGTTGAGGAGCGCTTGCTGCTCGAAAGCATGCAGTTAGTGTCCACCAAAATCGAGGATGTCGATGCGGGAATGCGTTCGCGCCTCGCCCGTATCGAAGAGCAGAAGCGCAAAGTTGCGGATATGGCAGCAACAGGTAATACCGCGTTGACCAAGCCGGCACAACAGGGTCGGGTCAGCCCAACAGCGTATGGTCTTGAAATCGCACGGCTGACGAAGCTTGAAACCGCGTATGCGGCAGCCATTGAGCATCGCAAGAAGCTTCAGGAAGGAAACACTCCACCACCTCCGGCCAAGCCGGACACACCGGCTGGTGGGGGAGCCTCAAAGTCGCGGGTTAGCCAGTGGGCCGAAGTGCTGGACGCGCAGAAAGTGGCGCACACTCAGCAGCAAGCCGAGCAGGGGACCTTTCAGCAGTTCTCGCTGCAGAAGGAAGTCGACTATTGGCAGGCGGTGCTGCAGCGCACTGACCTGAGTGCGGCCGAGCGGTTGAGCGTGCAGCGCAATTACTTGGGCGCGCTGACCAGTTTACGCAAGCAGGACGAAGGTTCAGCGTTTGCGGATCTGCAGGCGCAGGCGCAGATGTACCGCAACAACATGGACGCCCGCTTGCAGATCGCCCAGCAGGTGCTGGACCGCAGTCGCCAGTTGTACGGACAGGACAGCGAGGAGTATCGCCAGGCAGCCTCTGAAGTGGTGGCGATCGAACGTGAGAAGCAACAGCAAATCACCAACATGAAGCAGCAACAGCTCGGTGCCGACCAGCAGGCACGGCTGGCGGACATTGCCCATGCAGAGCAAATGGCCCAACTGGATCTACAGGCCAATCTGATCACCCAGGGGCAATTGCTGCAATCGCAGGCCGAGTTTGAGCAACAGCGATACGCGATTGAGGCAGCGGCCCTGGAGCAGCGAAAAAAATTGCTCGAGCAGGATCCGGATCGCAATCCTGTCGCCTTGCAGCAGGTGCAACAACAGATCCTCGCGCTCGAGCAAACCCATCGCAACAGCCTGGCGGTCATTGGCCGTCAGCAAACGATGGAATCCCAGAGCAACTGGACCGGGATGGTCGGCAGTGTGCGCTCCAGCTGGACCAGCGGGCTGAATGGCATCTTGACCGGCACCCTGTCCACCCAGGGCCTACTCAAGGGGATTTTTGGCAGCATCGGCACCGCGTTCATCGAGAACATGGTGACCGCCCCCTTGATGGCTTGGTTGTTCGGCGAAACCGCCAAAACCGGTGCAACGGTGGCCGGTGTCGGGGTGCGTACCGCGGCCGAGGCGGGCGGCGCTGCCATGTCCGTGGCGATCTGGGGCGCGGCAAGCATTAAGAACATCATGGCCAGCGCCTGGCAGGCCATGGCCGGTGCATTTGCCGCGATGTCGGCCATTCCTATCATTGGCCCTGCGTTGGGCGTTGCAGCGGCTGTCGCTGCTGGTGCGTTCGTGTTCGGTATGGTCAAGAACGTGGCGTCCGCCGAGGGCGGTTACGACATTCCCGCCGGTACCAACCCGATGACTCAGCTCCACGAGCAGGAAATGGTACTGCCCAAACAGTACGCCAACGTCATCCGCCAGGCGGCGAATGGCGAGGGGCAACTGGGCGGCGGATCGGGAAACTATCACTACCACGACAACAGCGGTCGCCTGACCCCAGCAGACATCCGGCGTAATGCGCGGGTGTTTGCTGAGGAAATGCAGAAGCTACGACGCAATGGCGCCATCAAGGCCTAAGGGGGAAGTTATGTTGTTGGGGCCATTTTTCCCCGCGCGCTGGATTGCCAGTCTGCCGGATCACGGCGTGATGGATGAAGACGTCTTGCCCTACATGCCTGGGCAGATGCTGCTTGCGAAAAAGGCGCCGACCTGGAGTACCGGTGTTCAGAAGTCAGTGAGCGGGCGGCGCCGGACCACCGCTTATTACCCAGCGCCTGAGTGGACGTTTCAGATCAACTACAACGCCGTGCGCAAACGCCCGGGGCTGGATGAGTGGTCGCGGTTGGTGAGCTTTTTCAATGAGCGCAAAGGCCAGTTCGGGGACTTTTTATACTTTGACCGGACCGACCACCAGGTCTCGCACCATCAGTTTGGTGTGGGTGACGGTGTCACTCGAACTTTTCAGCTATCGCGTGCGATCGGCAACTGGGTGGAACCAGTTTACGGCGTGGTTAACGTCGAATCGGTGAAGGCTGCCGGGGTACCTGTGACCGCCTACACCTTTGACGAAATCGGCCGCATCAGCTTTGCCCATGCACCCGCCAGTGGTGCGCCCCTGCACTGGACCGGCGCCTTCTTCTTTCGGTGTGCTTATGACGCTGACACGTTGGATAGCGTGCAGACCTTTGGCCGGATCTGGGAGATGAAAAACGTGTCCTTTACGAGTATCAAACCATGATTGATGCCTCTTCCGAGTTGAAGGCGTTTTTGGCCACGGCGCGCAGTTTTGTCATGGCCGACCTCTACACCATCACCCTGGCCAGCGGGCAGGTGCTGCGCTACACGGATGCCGGCATCCAGATCTACTTTGGTGGCCAAAATTATTCAGCCAGCGGCCCGTTGATCAAGCGCACCGGGGTTCGAGCGGTGCGCGGCATCGAGGTCAACACCTTGAACGTGACGTTCTCAGCGGGTTTGCAGGACACGGTGCTGGGGGAGTCGGTGCTGCCGTTTATTGCCGGTGGTGGCTTTGATGGCGCCTCGCTGAAGCTGGTCCGTGCGTTTATGCGCGACTGGCAGTCACCGGTGGTGGGTGTCGTCACCCGATTTATCGGGCGTGTTGCTGAAGTGGATCCTGCCGATCGGGAGCAAGCCACGGTCGCCGTGAAGTCGCCGATGGAGCTGCTCGACACCAAGGTCCCCAAAGGGGTCTATCAGCCGTCTTGCTTGCGCAGGGTCTACAGCAGTGATTGCGGCGTCAATCGGGCACTGTTCGAAACGGCCGGCGTAGTGGCGGGGAGCAGTACGACGTTGCGTATTCACAGCAATGTCTCAGCCGATCAGGGCTGGTTTGATCAAGGCGTCATCCGCTTTATCAACGGCGGTAATGCCGGTGTGGCCCGTACAGTGCGCCGCCATACCGGCGACGGCGACGTGACGCTGATATTGGGGTTGCCGGCGCATCCGCAGGCTGGTGATCAGTTTCTGATTTATCCAGGGTGTCCGCGCACGTTGGAGGCTTGCACGACCAAGTTCAACAACCGGGCCCGTTACCGTGGAATGCCGTTTATTCCTGTGGCGGAGACCTCGATATGAGTCCTCTGGAAGTTCGACAGCGGGAGCACGTGCTCACTGAGGTTCGGCGCTGGCTCAACACGCCCTACCAACATCGTCAGCACCTGATGGGTGTCGGGGTGGACTGTGCGTGGTTGCTGATCGAGGTGTTTTCGGTCGTGAGGCTGATGCCGCGGATTGACCCCGGCGCCTATGCCCAGGATTGGCACCTGCATCGCGGCGAGGAGCGTTACCTGGGGTGGCTTGAGTTGTTCGGACGTGAGGTTGAAGCGCCTCAGTCCGGCGATGTGGCCATCTGGCAATTCGGTCGCACCTTCAGCCACGGGGCCATCGTGGTGGGTGAACACCAGGTGATTCATGCCTATCGGGACATCGGCGTCGAGTTGGCAGACATGCGTGATGAACATCTGGCTGGCCGACCGGTGCGCTATTACACATTGAATAACTACGGGGTGAATGATGGGGGGCAGCAGTAGCACCATCTCCAACAGCGCAACGCGAATCAACGCCTTGCAGGTCCAAAGCAGCGCCAGTGGCAAGCCGATCGCATGGATCGCCGGGCGCAATCGCATCAGCCCCAACCTGATCTACTACACCGATTTCGAGTCTGTCGCCAAGACGAAGAAGACCAAGTCGGGCGGGAAGGGGGGCGGTGGCACCACGCAGGAAAACACCACCTACAAATACTACGCCGCGTTGATCCTGGCCATTGGTCGAGGCCGGTTAGGCGCCGTGCACCGGATTTTTCGCGACAAGGAAGTGTTCAGCGAAAAGGTGGTGGACGGCGTGACGAAGTCCGCGCTGTCACAGGTCGGGTTCAGCTTCAAAAGGGGTGTGCGCAATCAGGACGTGTGGGGATGGCTTGAAACCAAGCACCCTGATGATGCGATCGCTTATTCGGATACCGCGTATGTGTATGCGCCGCGGTATCGCCTGAATGACAGTGCCGGTGTGCAGAATCATACATTCGAGGTCGACGGCCCGTACCAGGTGCCGGGCTTGCCCGATGCCAATCCGGGTGAATTCTTGCCAGGCCTGCTCCTCGATCCGTTGGATGGGATCGGCTTTGATCCGAGCTGGATAGCTGACCTGAGCAGTTACCGAAATTATTGTCTGGCGGAAAACCTGTTATTGAGTCCAGTGCTCGATGAGCAGGCCCCTGCCAGTGAGGCCATTGCCCGCTGGCTGCAGCTGACCAACAGCGAGATCTACTGGTCAGCCGGCAAGTTGAAGGTGGTGCCCTTTGGCGACCAGGTGGTGACCGGCAACGGAGTCACCTGGTACCCGGACACGGCGCCGGTCGCGCATCTGACCGATGACGACTTTCTCGCCGAAGAGGGCGAGCCGCCGGTTCAGCTTAAGATCAAGAGCCAGGCCGACAGCTACAACGAAGTGTCGCTGGAGATCCTCGACCGCGCCCATGAATACAACACGGATGTCGTGCGAGGCGTCGACCAGGCCGCGATCGAGCAGTTCGGCTCGCGGCCGATGGACACCATCAAGGCCTATGAGGTGTGTGACGTGGCCATCGGCGCCCATGCCGCGCAGTTGTTGGTGCAACGCAAACTCTACATTCGCAACGAGTATCAATTTTCGCTCGGTTGGCAGCATGTGCTGCTGGAGCCGATGGATCTGGTGACGGTCACCGAGCCGGGGCTGAATCTGGATCGTCGCCTGGTTCGCTTGATTTCGGTCGAGGAGGACGATGAGGGCAAGCTGGCTGTGGTCGCCGAAGATGCCTTGCTGGGTGTGGGCAGTGCCCCCAACTATCCGGTGCAAAGCAAGGGAGGATTCAAGAGCAACCAGAACGCCGAGCCAGGCCCTGTGTTGCCACCCATCATGTTCAACCCGCCAGAAAGTCTATTGCTCGGTGGCGATAACCAGATCTGGATCGCGATCACCGGCGCCGGTGAAAGTTGGGGCGGGTGCGAAATTTGGATCAGCGCTGATGGCGACAGCTACTGGATGGCAGAGTCGATTTATGGTGGTGCCCGCATGGGTCTGCTGACATCCGCTTTACCCGCCGGTACCGATCCAGACACGGCGAGCACCTTGTCCGTAATGCTGGCCGTTCCCGATGAGCTGACCGCGGTGACCACGGCCGAAGCCGACAGCGGCGCAACGCTTTGCTGGGTGGATGGTGAACTGATTAGCTATCGGGATGCCACCCTGACGGGCATCGGGGCTTACAACCTGCAGTACCTTCGCCGAGGCAGGCTCAGTTCGCCCATGTCCAGCCATCCGGCGGGTGCGCCGTTCGTGCGCCTGGATGATGCGGTGTGGAAGTACAGCTACACCTCTGACCAGATTGGCCAGACCGTGTGGGTTAAATTCCGGTCATTCAACGTATTTGGGCGGACGCTTGAGGATCTGGCGGATGTGGAGGCGTTCAGCGTCCTGCTTTCGCCAACGCGGATTGCACCTGAGGCTGCGCAGAATCTGCAACTGGTCGGTGCATTCGAAACGCCTTACTTCACCGTGACCTGGGCGCCGGGTGTGCGAGTGGATAACCACCTGGTGAGGGTTCGCAACGCTGCGACCAACGCAATATTGCGGGAGGTGGGTACCACGAGCACGACATTCACTTACCAGCGTGATGACGCCCTGGTTGATGGTGCCCTCGTGCGCAGCTATCGAGTGGAGGTCATCGAACGCAACGCTGCGGGCAGTGCACCCGCTGCCACTCTGGTGGTGACCAATAACGCACCTGTGGCGGTGACGGGCACCCATACAACCGTGGTGGGAATCACGGCAAATGTCGCCTGCGATCAAAGCCCAGCCGCGGATGCGGCGGGTTACATGTTCGTTTACTCACTCATCTCCGATTTTGATCCGACGATCTCCGGAACGATTGGTTATCAGGGCGCTTTGCCTGCAGGACAAATCACGGATCTGGTTGCCGGCAATACCTATTACCTGTGTGCGGCGGCTTACGACACCTGGAGCAGTACCCGCTCTCAGCTCAACTTTTCTCCGGCAATTACTTTCATCACCTGATAGAGACTCGATATGCAACCCATTCAATTCTTCGCCGCAAGGGCTGAGGACGGCGCGCTGCTGCCTGGTGCAACCGTGGACGTGTTTGTCCAAGGCACTCAGGGCCGGGCTCCTCTATTTGCTGACTCTCCCTGCACCGTTCCCCTCGGGAACCCCGTCTCGGCCGATGCTAATGCCCGGGTGTTTTTCTATACCACGACCCCTCGCATTGATATGCGCATCAGTCGATACGGTTATGTGGCGCCTCTGATAGTCGACATCTCCACATGGGATGCGGCCACGGCGGTCGAGTGGGTTCAAGCGGAAATCGATGCTGCGCTGGGTGAGATTGGTGGCTCGCTGGCAGAAATGGAAGATGAGTTTGTTGCCTCGCAAATTGATAAAGAACAGCGCTTTCGACAGTTCCTCTTGTCCAGTGGATACCAACTGATTGGTGATTACGGCCCTGGCTTGTTGATTACCGAGCTAAATCAGATTTTTGCCAAGAATGGCGAGCTCTATCGAGCGGGCGCTGCGCTGGTGCTCCCCTACATCACAACTGGTGTGTGGGCCGATGAGTCGGCAAAGTTTGTATCGGTGGGCGATGCCGCATTACGCCAAGAGCTCGCCCGCCCTGAAGGCTCCACTAAGGTAGGGTTCCTACAGTCGGGGGCCGGAGCGGCACCGCGCAGCATGCAGGACAAGATGCGCGACACCGTATCGGTTAAAGATTTCGGGGCGATTGAGGGGGGAAGTTTTGATTGCACTCAGGCGTTCCTAAAAGCAGGGAAGGGGGCCTTTGTTCCGCCAGGTGTTTACCTGGTCAATTCATCTCAGGTGAGTATCCACGCCTATCATGGGCCCGGCGTGGTGCTTGCGAACGGTCAACTGATCCAGTTAGAGCCGCCGCTACTTGATGGCGCAATGGTCCAGCGAGTTGGGGGTACGCCGCTTTTCGGTTTCAGCGCTTCACCACCTGATCAGGAGTTGTACCTCGGCGCTGGCAACGCCACGCAAGGGATCGCATGGGTGTTGCATGACGGGATAGAAAAACTGTTCATCACCCAGCGGGTGAGTGGTGCATCGTGGGGCACAAACGAGCTGGTCCGTATTAGCGAGTGGCGTTGGATCGGCGATGGTGCGGACATGACGGTGGTTGCATTCACCGAGCCGCTGGCTCTTGGGCATGGGGCGGATCTCTCGGCGCTAGTCGAGAACGGCGAGATTTACCTCTTCACCACCGTGAGCAACGACGGGGCGGTGGGTGGAGGCGCTTCACTGGGCGGTAAAGGCTATTCAAAAATCAAATGGCGCGGGGACGCCACGGTACAATCTGACGTACAACGCTTCGAAGTTTTCGGCGACCCGGGTGACGGCTCTCGACTGTTCTGGCCGCAAAGGGCCAGCGTTTGTGTCACCAACGACGGCAAGTTTGTCATTCTCGTTGCTACCTCCAACGTGGGAACCGGTCGATTTTTCTTCCTCTACGACCGTGCGGCAGTGGAGGCGGCAGGTACAGATGCCCGTAGTGTGGCGCCGCTTTCGGGACCTGTCCCCTTTGAGCGAGCACCGGGGGAGTTCGGCAGCACACTGCAAGGTATGACATCAGATGGAGTGCATCTGTATACCGTGTGGGGTGCAGGAGCACCACGTGCAGCCCGTACTATTCAGGTATATGACTTGAGTGGTTGCCTGCGTAGGACCATTCCCTATGTCGGTCCGGCGGCGCTGTATTCAGAAGAACAATTGATGGGCCTGACGGCCAAGGGCATTCCTGTCAGCTTTGAACCGGAAGGCATTTGCCTGCGCAACGATGAGCTGCTTCAACTCTCAGTGGATGCATGGAAGACTCCCCAGGACATTGTGACTTATGAGGGCTTTAACTGGGCCTGCATTAACACCAACGCCATGGCAGGCATCCCGCCAACAACCCGTGCCAACTGGGTAATCACGAAGCGGGGGGCATCAGGTGGTTACAACCCTACGACCCCGTACATAGCAGGATCGTACCTGCGTCGTGACAAGCGCATCATGCGCATCAAACTGGCGGCCGGAGATGCAGGGGAACTGAAGTTACAGGCGGCCGTGACAGACCCTAGTACTGGGACGATGAAAGAGTATTACTCCGGAACAGACATCGCTTACAACGCGGAAAATGGATCGTTCACCATTGCCAAGTTTTACGAGGCGCTTGGAACCTATAAGAAGTTCATGGAATTGAACTACGGCAACACGTTGAACATTTTCTCAACGGACGCTGGGGAGCCCAATGATCGATGGGTATCGATTAAGTCGTCATGGAACGCCGGAATGTACGGGATGCAGTTGCGATCCAGCCGGGGTACTGCCGCAGATGGCGGAAATATTGACCTGCACGCTTTCGACTGCCCGGCTGCGCCCGGGGAGTCGGTAATTTCATCGCTCGATTCGGCTGTGATTCGTTTTAGGAACGGAAATGTTACCGCGGGCGTTCTCAGCGCCGCAGGCCTGATTTACTACGGAGGGCAATACATTCGTGCCACAACCGATAACGCAGTCTCCCTAGGCCGCAGTATCAACCGTTTCTCGGTCGTATATGCGGGCACAGGTAGCATCAACACTTCGGACGCTACGGAGAAGACACCCATCAGTGAGTTCTCACAAGCCCACATCAACGTAGGTCTGCGATTACTTGATGAGATTGGAACCTATCAGTGGTTACAGGAAATTGAGAAAAAAGGGCCGGCTGGGGCGCGAATCCACTTTGGTACTACGGTTCAGCGGGCTATCGAAATTTTCGAGGACGAGGGGCTGGATCCTTTCCGGTTTGGCGCCGTGTGCTTAGATGAGTGGGAGGCGCATTCAGAGGAGATGGAGCCGGCTGAGCTTGATACCCACGGAAATATCGTACGTGAGGCTGTGGTGCAGGAAATAGCAGCAGGTCGGCGTTATGGGTTCCGTGACCACCAGTTGCAATACCTGATGCTGGCGGCAACGGCATGGAGGCAAAAGAAATTGGAAGATCGCCTTCGTGTACTGGAGCAGTCAGCTCAAGGCTGAACAGTCGACAGCTCAACCTATTTGAATATCTGCCCGCCATACGCGGGCTTTTTTTCGCCAGGAGAAACGCATGCCTCTAACCCAGCAGCAGTTGCTGCAGATCCTCCCCAATGCCCGCCCTGTTGCGGGCATTTTTTTGCCCGCGCTGAACCGAGCCATGGCCCGTTTCAAAATCGACAGCCGGGTGCGGCAGGCAGCGTTCCTGGCCCAGGTCGGGCATGAGTCGGGCCACCTGCGAAGCCTGGTGGAAAACTTGAACTACAGCGCCGATGCCTTGGCAGCGACCTGGAAAGACCGGTACCGCGGCGTCGACGGCAAGCCGAACGCCAAGGCGATCATCCTGGCGAGATGTCCAGAAGCGATCGCCAACGATGCGTATGCCGGTCGTAACGGAAACAAGGCGCCCGGGGATGGTTGGTTATATCGCGGACGTGGACTGCTGCAGATCACCGGCCGCTCGAACTATAGCGCTGCCGGCGCTGGCCTGGGACTGCCGCTGAACGATCAGCCGGAACTGCTCGAGCAACCGGAATACGCCGCCATGTCTGCCGCCTGGTGGTGGTCGCAACGAGGCCTGAACGATGTAGCCGATGCGGGCCGATTTCAGGACATCGGCAGTGTCATCAACACGGGCAAGCCTGGACGGGTGCCACACGGCGCCGCTGAACGGCTTGCGCTTTACCAGGTCGCGCTGAAAGCACTGGCCTGATTTATACCCCGCGGGCAATAGCTCTCGGGGCACTACTTGAAATAGAACGGGGAAATTATGGAACTCATTGGCAACTGGAAAGACGCTTTAAAAATGACCAGCGTTCAAGCGGGCGGTGCCATTGCAGCACTGGGTATCGCTGAGCAGCTGCTGCCCCAACTGCAGGCGGTATTGCCGCCAGTGGCTTATGGCGTACTTGGACTGCTGGTGATGGTAGCTCGTGTGATCCTGCAGCCAAAGTTGAGTAATTAAGCATCAAAAAGGAGCGGCCGGTATGGATGCGTCAACATCCAGCCCGACCGCCGTCCTCGCAGATTGTCCCTGCAAGTCCAGCCAAGGCTCCTGCTTCGTGCACAAAGCGGAGGCGAGCCTAGCACCTGTTTATCTATACAGTAAAGGTCTTGCTATCTATGTCCTCTCCCATCATTCCTTGGATGGGCGGCAAACGCCGCCTGGCCGATCGCCTCATTTCGCTTTTTCCGCCTCACGAATGCTATGTAGAAGTCTTTGCCGGCGGCGCCGCACTGTACTTCATGCGCCCCCAGGCTGCCCCCGTTGAAGTACTCAATGACATTAACGGCGACCTGGTGACGCTGTACCGCGTCGTGCAGAACCACCTCGAAGAGTTCGTGCGCCAGTTCAAATGGGCACTGAGCTCACGCCAGGTGTTCGAATGGCAAAAAATGACCCGGCCGGAAACCCTGACCGACATCCAGCGCGCTGCACGATTTTTTTACCTGCAGCATCATGCCTTCGGTGGCAAGGTTTCAGGGCAGAGTTTCGGTACCGCAACAACAGGCCCTGCAATCAACCTGCTGCGCATTGAAGAAAACCTGTCGGCTGCCTGGCAGCGGCTATCCGGCACCTATGTTGAAAACCTGCCCTGGCTTGAGTGTGCCGAGCGTTATGACCGACCGCACACCTTCCACTACATGGACCCGCCTTACTGGCAGACCGCTGGCTACGGCGTGGACTTTTCGTTTGAAAACTACGAGCGCATGGCTGAATTTATGCGGCGCTGCAAAGGCAAGGTGATGGTCAGCATCAACGACCACCCGGACATCCGGCGGGTGTTTGAAGGGTTTCACTTCGAGACATTGG
This sequence comes from Pseudomonas sp. NPDC096917, assembly GCF_044762555.1. NCBI lineage: Bacteria > Pseudomonadati > Pseudomonadota > Gammaproteobacteria > Pseudomonadales > Pseudomonadaceae > Pseudomonas > Pseudomonas sp. NPDC096917. Next base: position 55,532 of record NZ_JBIWEO010000011.1, read on the forward strand.
AGATCCGCTATAGCACGATGAATCAGCGGCAGGGGAAAGCTGAGGTCAGCGGAGAGCTTGTAATTATGAACTGGGAGCCAGCGGCGCTAGGAGGACTATTTTGACGGGACAGTTATCGAGCATCTAGCGACCTGAGCTTTTAATCTTCAGTGCAGGTCAGATGATCACACGTATAAGCTTTTATCTTGCATTTAGCTGACTAAGACGACTACAGAGGATAATCTTTACTCATCTACACTCTTCAAAGGATCTGGTGAGAATGCGTTTTTTTGAGAATGGCCCCGACATTCCAGAGTCGTTGATTTCAGCTCGTGAAGAAGGGCGCGTGGTCTTTTTTTGTGGAGCTGGAGTCTCCATACCTGCTGGATTTCCTGGCTTTTTGAAGCTAACCCTCGATGTTATGAGAGGCCTCGGTGTACCTGATCAATCCGAGAACCCTATCTCCGCATATAAGAAAATGATCGAAATTGCCTATGGTGAACAATGTCCAAAGGACTTCACGCTGCCATTTTCTTTCGATCAGGCATTTTATTTGCTCCAGCAAGAATATGGAGTATTTGCTGTTGAGCAGGAAGTGAGCTCTGCGCTAAGATCGAAAAAAAGTACCTTCATAGATAATCATAAAGTAATTTTGCGTTTATCTAAAAATTCTAGTCAAAAACCACAAGTGGTTACAACGAACTTTGACTTGCTATTTGAGCAGGCCCAGAGGGGGGTGCGGACCCATGTTCAACCAGCATTACCCGATCTTACATCTGGCCTGCATCCAGAAGGAGTGATATACCTACATGGTCGGCTTTCAGGTAAAAATAATGCCGCCAATAAGTCCAATTTTATTATCAGTAGTGCTGACTTTGGTCGAGCATATCTCGCGGAAGGCTGGGCAAATCGCTTTATAAAGAATCTTGCTCAGCAATATGTGATAGTGCTTCTCGGTTATAGCGCCGAGGACCCCCCAGTAAGATATTTGCTCGAAGGAATGCACTCTAAAAACGGAAGTATAGGGGGGTCTATCTACGCGTTTGATATTGGTACTCAAGAGCGTGTAGATCAGAGTTGGCGCCATAAAGGCGTGAATGGAGTAGCATTTAATGAGTATGAAGACCTTTGGAGTTCTTTAGCGGCTTGGGCCGACTACTCAGAGGATACAGCTATTTGGCGGGCAGGTGCGCTAAAGCTGGCAGCTCAAAGTCCGCGTTGTTTGTCCGCTTTTGAAAGGGGGCAGGTGACGCATTTAGTTAGTTCCGCTCCTGGTGCGGAGATGTTCTATAAGGCAGAACCCACGCCAAGCGCAGAATGGCTGTGTGTTTTTGATCCGTACGTAAGAAACGCAAAGCGAGAAATTTTCAGAGCATATTCGGAGTCGCTTAAATATGAGTATGTTCCTCAAGAATATTACGGTTTAGAAAATGATCCATTAGTAGATTATGATAGTCGCGAGCACCAATATTGGGGAGCTGATTTCCTTTCATTTTTGCCGAGTGAAGGTACTCAGGCAAAGCAAGGTCAAGGGCTCGTAAGTGATACATCAGGAAATCTACCGGCGCGAATAAAGTACCTTGCTCTTTGGCTAGCGAAAAACTTAGATGATCCGTGGGCAATTTGGTGGGCTGCAGGAAAAAAAGGATTGAGCGCTCATTTGCTCAGAATGCTTGGGGATAAATTGTGGGAAGTTGCTGACAAACTATCTGATCAAGTAATTCGCCATTGGAGTATATTGCTTGACGAGTCTAGTTATAAGTCGCGTTCAGATAAAGGCTTCGAATGGTTTCAGTTCAAAGGTAAGCTGGCGAAGCTGGGGTGGAATTCTTTAACTATACGCTACTTGGAACAAGCCTTACAGCCGAATCTAACGCTAAAGCGCCGTTTTCGTCAGACTCAACCGATTGTAGTTGGGGAGTTGGTAACAACTGAGGTTGAGTTGGTTCTGACTGATTTGCATGGAGAAGGAATTGAAGTGCCGGCAGAATTTTTGCCTGAAGTTTTATCTGTTTGGCGAAATGTATTAGTTAAAATAGTTAGGTTTGCACCGGAGCTAAGTTATTTTCCTTCGGTAGATTTGTTTCGCGTTGATAATGTTAGTTTAAATGAATCCGCCAATGAGATTTTAGAGTTTTACTCTAAGATGTTCGCTGAGTTAGCGTTGGCAGGCCCGGAAAAAGCAAAAAGGGAATTCGAAAGTTGGCCAGAAGGGGAGCCATTGTTTTTTTTCATCACTGAAGTTGTTTGCGATGCTTTGCCCTGGGCTATTTAGTCCTAACGAGATTTTTTATGGTGTCTCAAAGTTGACGAATGAAGAATTTTGGAATGCGGGTTACAGGCATAAGCTTCTCGAGTTGCTAATTGGTAGTTGGAGTGGCTTTTCAGAGCAGCAGCAGTTGCAAGTTGAGCAGCGAATAATTAACGGGACTCCAGTAAAGTCTGAATACCCATCAGAGCAAAGTGAACGCTACCGCCAATATTCCGTCGGGGAGTTACTTGGTGGTCTTGAGACGCAGGGATGCAAAATAACAAAAGAATCACGTGAGCTACTTGAGATTTTTCGAAAAAGCTATGAAGGGAGCGCAAGGATTGAGAGTGGTGAGTTCAGGCGGAAAATTGGTAAGTCAGGTTGGGTAACGACAGACAAAAATGCTAGCGTACTTATGGCTTGCCCGCTTGATCAAATTACTACTATTGCGCAGACAAAAGTGGAGCGTGACTTTTTCAGTTTAGTAGAGCCACGGCCTTTCGCTGGACTTATTGAAGACGCCACCTTGCGAGCATTAAAGAGCTTGGTTCTCGACGCCAAGAGAGGGGTTTATCCAATCAGTCTTTGGCAGCAGCTTTTAACTGAGTGGCCTAGGTCATCAGCTAAGTTGACGATTCAGGCTGCTAGGCGATTAATCCTACTTCCCGTGGGTGTCGTTACTGAGCTATCACAAGCATATTCGGAGTGGGTTCTAAATAATTATCTGATAATGTATGACGCGCTACCTGACTTCGCATTGCTTGTGTGGGATAAGACTTTAGAGCTATTCACTATTGCCGGGGATGAAGCTTTAAAGAGTTCAATTGTCTATGTTCGTCGATCAGGAGAAGAGTCGCAAAATTCAGTGCAGTCGCGTGATAGTACACTGAACTCACCTTTAGGTAGAATGACAGAAGCGTTATTTGTAGTGTATTGTCGTCATGAATCGAAAGCTGGCGAAGGTATACCTCTTGAATTAAAGGTGAGACTTGAACGATTACTTTCCTCTAGGTCTCAGTATGTAGGTCATGCTGTAAATCAAATTACGGTAAGACTGGACTGGCTATTTTGGATTGAGCCTGAGTGGGTAAAAATTTATGTTTTACCTTTGTTTCATAGCACAAGTGAAACCGCTGAGGCCGCATGGAGCGGAAGACTTTTTGACTCTCGACACTTTCGGCCGAATTTGTTCGCAGAATTAAGATCAGACTTCATTAGCCTATTTGACCACGTGCAAGGGTGGCAATGGGATCGCGGGTTGTCGCGGATTTTGCATCAGCATCTCGTTCTAGCTTGTCACTATGGAGTTAAAGATGACTGTTATTTAAAATTTGAAGAGGTCAGAAGAGTTTTACAGATTACTGACGATGCAGGTAGGGCTGAGGCTTTAAGGTATTTAGTATCTCTAATGACATCAAAGAGTGCTTGGCAGAAATTTGGGAAGCACTTCATAACAAAAGCCTGGCCTCGTGAGCTTCGTTATCTAAGTCACGCAACAACTAAAAGTTTTCTGAACCTGACTGAAGAAGTTCCACATAGTTTTCCTGATGTGGTTAAGGTGATTCTTCCATTTTTGACGACGGTAAAACGTTGCGATATGCTTTTCTATAGTTCCTCCAAGGAGCCAAAAGCCTCCTCTGCTACTCTGTACCCTGATGCGATGCTTATTTTGTTAGATAAGATATTGGCGGATCACACTATACCCCCTTATCAATTTGATAATTTTCTTAACCAAATGGTCGAGTCCAAACCATCTTTGGGAGGAGACAGGCGCTTGTTGCGGCTGAGGAAAATTGCGATGGATAACAGTTAGTGCAACCTGATAGCGAATTTTCAGGCTGGGCGCCTGCTGTGGAAGGGTTAAAGCCTGCGAAACTTAGAACAAGTCGTTTTCCTCGAATGGCTTGATCAAGTCGGGTCCCTGATTACGCACATTGCCAATCGCACGGTCTACCTTGAACCACTCGAACGTCTCAGTTGGTTCGCCCTGGTGCATCACCATCTGTTCTGCGCGCTCCTTTGGCGTGGCCGGATCAAGCCATTCTCGTGCGAGTTCTGGCGACAGCGTTACCGGCCGGCGGTCGTGGATATCGACCATGCCACCGGCACTGTCGGCGGTGATGATGACGAAGCCGTCATGTTCGCTGGGCCCATGCTCGGCATTCGGATATTGGCCGATCGCAGCGCACAGGATCGGCGACCGATCCCGCCTGCGGATCAGGTAGGGCTGCTTCTTTGGTCCGCCTTCATCTACCCATTCAAACCAGTTGTTGATGGCGATGATCGCCCGGTGCGGCCAGATAGCGCGGAAGAATGGACCGTGTGCGACTTTCTCCACCCTGGCATTAATCGGTGCTGCGCGGTCCTTAGCCCAATGCGGTCGCCATCCCCAGCGCACCATGTCGGCGTGCAGGTATTCACCTTCCTGGTGAAAAATGGCGAGCTGGGTTGTCGGGGCGGCGTTATAACGCTCGAAGGAATGGTCGCCGGCGCTGTTTACCAGAGGGTTGGGCATGCTGAGTGCAGCGACGAAGTCGTGGATGCCATCGTATTGGGAAAGTCGTCCGCACATGTTCAACCCCTCTGATTGCCCGCTTGCTACTCGCGAATGATCCTTTCCTTTTGAGCCAGGACCAATGTCAGGCTCCGGATCTGGGTAAGCTGATTGGTGGTTTCCGCTTCCAGGTTCGCCATCCATGTCCGTTTTTTTTGGAGTTCGGTCGACAGCTGGTCGTTCATTTCAACCAAGGTGGAAATATTTTCCTTTGCCGCCTGCAGCAGACGCTTCAGATCCTGGATGTCTTCCTCGAGCATGCTTGCGTAATGCTTGACGGTTTCGAGCCTGGTCGGGCTACCGAGCCATTCGCTTGTGTCTTCGATTTCGTAGGGGTCCACGGTCGCGCCTTACAAACACTGTTTGGATATACAGTAATTGAGTTGCGACGTTATGGCGAATGCTGGCGACGGAATGCCAAGCATATCACTCCGGAGTCATCATCACCGCGAGCGTCATTTTGATGAACTCCTCATTCTTGTCGATAGTGTCCAAGGCGCCGCGGACGTTATCGGCAACGTCGGCTGCGCCGTGTTGTTCGACCCAATTCGATAACTCCATGATGGCGGCTTCCAAGGCGAGCTGGTTTTCGTTGATTTTGAATAGTAGGGAAGGGAGCAGGTCAGAATGTGGCATCGCGAATCCTCGGTTTTGAGGTCTTGTGAGAAGGGGACCGACATAATTAGATAGTGGCAATTTGACCTTGTGTTCTTAGGGCCTGTAAATTTCGCAGAGCGCTGCTCGCGCACCTCGCCAAGTCCAATTGCGGGGATCACACTATATCTAGGGATTGAAATTGGCCAAGCTCATGTGGATCGTCACCATTATTATGTCCTTTGTGGGCGCTTTCATTGGTTTCTATGGAATGTACGCGGCTAGTAGTGCGCCGCAGGAAGCCGCTGCTGCTGCGATGGGACTGGCGTGCGCTGTCATTCCATATTGCGCTGCCCGCGCGTTCAGTGAAATCCGCACGCTTCAGTAGAAAGACGGAGTATTGAGCCCACCTTGATGTCATAGAGGCTGAGAGAGATGTGCACTCACCATCGGCCTTCTTGGAGTGCAGGCTTAGGGCAAAATTAGGGCAAATTCAGGGCCTCTATAGACCGTATGAGGCCATGGGGAAGGTCCTGAAGCATCGTTTTTACTGGGCAGAAGCGGCCTACAGGCACGCTAGAAGGGGTTCGAATCCCTATCCACGCCTAAATCATGCTGGATGACTATTTTCGGGGCCGACCAGGCTCAATCAGCTCTGGTCGGTGTATTGCAAGTAAAGGCGATTATCGGCGAGAGGCGGGACATCGTGAGCCGCAGGAAAGATCGACGGCTCGATAAGGTTTTGAATGAGTGTGGATTTAGTTCTAATACTATTGTTTCAGGCTAGCTCATTACTTTGTTCCAATCGATCTCATAACCAGCTGATTTAAGCTCGCGAGCGAGAGCAGCCTTCCAATCGCCTGACATGGGAGTCCAAACTACGCCAGCGAAGTCGGTTGGAATATCCATATCGCCAGACTTTAGGGCGCAAACTTTGTTACGACCTAGCGCCCCTATAAAATATCCAAGCTCCAACAGGACATTTTGTCTTACACGGGGCTCCAGCTTTCCTCCAACCTTACTTCCTACATCATCAGGTGTTAGTAACACCACTGCCATTCCCACCTCGGAATGGTGCTCGATTTTCTCGATGATGGTGCGGCCGCCATTTGCTTGCTCGTGAAGGATGATAACTTCAATATCCAACCTTTCAATGAAACGTGCAACAGTTTCACGAACGGCCTCATCATGTCCGTGAACGAGGAACACTCTGGGTAAGCCCCCTTTAGAATTTGATCTTGGGGGAACACTGAGGGGCACGCCGCCTTCGAGATCCTCAAGATCCGTATTTAATGCATTGATCGCCTGTTCAAGCGACGCTTTTGCATGGCTTATCTTTTTTTCCGTAATACCCTTGTAGTCCGGATCGGGCATGCCGGAAACCCATATCGTGGGTCGATAGTGGAGGTTATGCGCCTCGTTGTATCGAATTGAGGCAGTTGTGTTCGTTCCAAAACATCGCTCTAACGTATCCTCAATACCACGTTCAAGGGTTTTGAGTTCAGGCGAGGTACTACCTTGCATGGTGTTTAGGTCGAATGCATCAAGATCTGCAATTCGTTGCTGTAGCCGCTCGATTCCACGCCTAAGCTGCCCTTCATCCAGATATACCTTGGGTTGAATTGCAGTCGGTGGTGTCGCCTTCCTCGCCATGGCTGTTCCTTGTTGTTCATTAATGAGCTCATCATGCCATCTCGCACGTAACGAGCAACACTGATCTGAATAATCGTATAGCTTCGTCATCTCTGTCGAGCTATTGCACGATGCATAGCATGATTGCGTAACCGTCCGCTCCTGGCCGGAAGCAGCCCTTTGTGGCAAGCTGTTAACGGCCAAAAGTGGACGGTCGCGGCGTATGAAAAACCAGAGCGTGTCACCATAGCCTTCCGGCTGGAAAACAAGAAGACCTATGATCAGAGCGAACGCTTAGCCATGCGGAGCGCAAAAAGCGCCTGATCATAGGCGGTCCCTCTGGAGCAATGCAGTGGCCCGAGAAACTTACCAAAATGAGGCGGGATCAAGAAAAATGAATGAATCAATATATTTTAATTATTCATCAATCTTAAGTAGCTGTCTTTTTTCACAACAACTTGTAGGTTTCCCTTGTAGTTTGCTATTTCACCATAGGCACAAACTTTCTCCCCTTCAAGTCCTGTGAGGCTGCCAAACTTTTTTTCAAAAACTGCTGTATCAGAATTCCAAATTATCACGGCCAATGGCTGGTTTGGATAGGGCTTATCAAAGTTAATAACTGTACGGTTAGTTAGTTTTTTGACCTCGGCTGCTTGCCCGCAGACTAACAATGTCTCACCAGCATGGAAAGGTGCCTTACTGGCCTCTATCGTATTGGCAGCCATACCAAATTTAGTGAAAAACAAGCTGGCTAGCACGGCGATTAATCGTGACTTATACATTACTTACCTACTTAGTTATTAACTGAGCGCGGTCGCGCAGTGTGATTTGGGGCTTGCCTTTGTAGCTGCTGATCTGTCCTTCAATACAGACTGTACTGTTTGTTTTCTGATTAACACCAGAGAAATTTTTTGCGTGCTCATTCCAAACTATAGCGGTAACTGTGCTATTTGGATAAGGCTTGTCGAAATTCAAGTAAGTGACTTTGTCCGTCTCTCGAATCTGTACAATTCTTCCGCAGAGTGTTGTTTTCTCACCGACATGCCTGCTCGCTTCTGTTGTGCTTAAATAATCGTTGGTCGGAACGTTAGATTCACCTAAAGACGTATTAGTATCTAACTCCGGCGGAGTGACGTAACGGGTCAAAACTGCAAGCTGAGGTTGGCTATTCGAGTACATAAAAAAGCCAATCGTGACACTTGCAATCAGCGCGAATACAAAAACAATCAGCGGTGTTTTTCTAGACTCAGGCAGTTTAGGCTTATTGCTCTTCTCTAATGTAGTTAGTAACTGCTCAGTGATCAGAGCTAGTTCTTTTTGACTAAAGGTTCGCTCTGCTTCGGCAGATGACATACTTTGTTGATCTTTTTGCAACTCGGCAATCTTCAGGTTTTTTTGTGTGATCTCACGTTCAAGACGATTTTTTTCATTCGCTATGCGCAGCTTAGCTTTCACAGCGCTAGAGTAGTCAAATTCTTGCTTAAGTAATTCGCTGCGAATTTCTTGAATTACAAATTTTGGTTCATTCAGCCAGGTTTTATTTGAATAGCGTAGCAGCATGCATCCTAGAGCGCGCAATAGTCCATTCTGTCGAGAAAGAAGATCGTTCCAGCGATTATGATTAACACTTTGATCTTGATTTTGAATCTTTCCCAAGCCGTCAATTTCAATCGCCAAACGAATTCCTTTCTGCTCATTAATTATCATGAAATCAATGCGTCTATTTCCACTATTCTGGTCTTTAAATGGAAACTGGGTCTTTACATGGCTGGGGTTTATCTCAGGAATTCTTGTCAGTATCTGCTCAACAAATCGCAACTCAAAGTTCACAGGGTGCACCATCAAGTGCTTGTTTTCTTCTATCCATTGCGTCCATTGGTTTTTATGTTGGCTATTGTTCATTATTATTGAAGGACTATCCCTACCCCACTGTAAGTTAGCGTGCCGCGCACACTTAAATCAAGTCCCGGCGGATCACCGCAGCGCATGTCCATTTCAAACCCAATGAAGAAAGGGTGCGAGATATGACCGGTCAGACCTAAATGGTTTGTGTTGGACCAGTATCGTTCCCCGCAGACCTCGTGTTCATTGGCTCGATATTACCTAAGTATCTATCCTAGGCCAATAAAGTATTTACTAAGATTTTTTGCCGCCGCTTAACAGCTGCTACTGAGTCGCAGCTAAATTATTAGTCTCACCTGACCGACTCCTTTTGGCCGATTGGAGCCTGACATGGCGACTCCCTAAAGCTGCCGGAGTCGCGTAATAGCATCTGTAATCGCTTGTGCATTTTTGTCTAGCGTTTCCATGGCTACGAGTGCGCTATCTGAAACACTCTGTATGCCATTCTCTGAAAGCCATTTCGTGATCTCCTCTATCGCCGCCGCTAATGCATGCTGGTTGTGCAGTAGCAATGTCAGAGCATCTGCCGTGGCAATGTTTGAGTCTGAGTGAGATGACATAGAAGTCGTCCTTGGCGTTCGGTTTGTAGAAGCCTAGTCCATCCTCAACTTTCGTCGTCGGCTAGGAAAATACGAATTGATGCAATTGATTTTGCACATTATGAACGGCTACCTAGGTGATAGCTATCTGTCCCGAAGGGCGGTTCCTAGCCAAAGGGCGCAGATCGCGTACGCTTTCTGGCCGAATGTAGACGATCACCCGGCACTACCAGTGCTGACTATTTGGAAAGAAAGACCAGGAGGGCGGCATACCATAATCTGCGCAAAACCTATCCTGGAGGCCACGACTTGTCGTTGGCTAATGCACGAAAAAACGTTAACTTTGGCATCGTAGATGAGAATATTTGTTCTTTAATTACAAAGACTTATGGCAATCTAGGCTCGAATATGGGGTGCTAGGGGTCGAGTGTTCGAATCACTCCGTCCCGACCATATTTTTCAATGACTTAGCCACCTTTTGGGTGGCTTTTTCATTTCTACCCTAGTGACTTTTCGAGTGACCTTGGGTTTTCTGTTATCCCTGCCTCCTCTTCAGGATCGTCAGCGCTGGTGCGCGTGAGTCGGTTACTGATACCTTGTTTGCAGCCTCAATCAGTTGGTCGGTAATCCCCCCTGAAAAAAGTGCTCATCAGAAGTAGAATTTTCTCCTGACCGGATCAAGGAAATTTTGCGTGAAGACATCGCGTTTTTCAGACAGTCAAATCATGGCCATCCTCAAGCAAGCTGAGGCTGGAACCCCTGCGCCAGAGCTATGTCGCGAACATGGCATCAGTTCAGCTACGTTCTACAAGTGGCGCACCAAGTTCGGCGGTATGGACGCATCGTTGCTGTCTCGGCTGCGTGAGTTGGAGGACGAGAATCGGCGACTTAAAAAAATGCACGCCGATGAGCGTCTTAAAGCCGAAATTATCCAGGAAGCCATGGCAAAAAAGTGGTGAAGCCATCTCGGCGACGAGAGATGGCGCAGGATGCGGTTCGCTGAGGTCGGTGCAGCATCAAGTTGGCGTGTCTGGCTTTCAGGGTCAGCCTCACGTGCTATCGCTATCAGCCGCGTTTGGCGCCTGAAAACGCCGAGATCGCCGATAAACTGATCCAAATCACGTATAACCAGCGTAACTGGGGATTTGGCTTGTGCTTTCTGTACCTGCGCAACGTGAAGGGCTATCGCTGGAACCACAAGCGGGTGTATCGAATTTACCGCGAGCTGGAACTGAATCTGCGTATCAAGCCGCGTAAACGTATTGTGCGCGAAAAGCCTGAACCGCTGGCCGTTCCCGAGGCGACTAACCAGTGCTGGTCGATGGACTTCATGCACGATCAATTAGCGGATGGGCGCAGCTTTCGGGTTTTTAATCTGATTGATGATTTCAACCGGGAAGCCCTGAGTATGGAAATTGATTTTTCGCTTCCAGCTGAGCGCGTAGTGCGGGCACTGGATCAGGTCATTGAATGGCGCGGAAAACCGCAGGCAATTCGCAGTGATAACGGCCCCGAATTCATCAGCGCCAAGCTCACTGGTTGGGCCGAGAAACAGGGTATCCGTTTGGAATATATTCAACCGGGTAACCCGCAACAAAACGCTTACGTCGAACGCTATAACCGCACGGTACGTTACTACTGGCTTGGCCATTACTTATTTGAATCGATACCTGAAGTTCAGGACTACGGGACAAACTGGATCTGGACATACAATCACTTGCGCCCGAATATGGCTCTCGGAGGAGTTACTTCCAAACAGAAATTGGCCATGGTGGCCTGACCTCTATTTTTGGTGAATGCTAAAAATGGGGGGATTACCTAGCTCCGCACCGCCCTCACATGCATTCCCAGCTTCACTTCGGTGGTCGTCAAAAAATATAATCGCGTCATTGAAAATCAAAAGGTGACGGACTTCTTATCGAGTTGAGCCTGGAGTGCATCCCTATGTTCGGGATGGGCGATTTCCAGCAGTTTAGTGGTTCGTTGATTCAGAGTCATACCGCGCAAATCTGCTATGCCGTACTCGGTGACAACGATGACCGCGTCGCTGCGTGCAATGGTTACCGGTCCGTTTAACCTAGTCACGATTCTGCTGTGGCGGCCTGCGGTAGAGGGCAGGGCAATAATGGGCAATCCACCTTTTGAGCTCCGAGCGCCACGGATAAAATCGACCGCTCCGCCGATGGCGCCGACGTAGCTGCCCGCGGCCATCTCCGAATTGACCTGACCGCTCAAGTCGACTTCGACGGCAGAATTGATCGCGACCAGTTTGTCGATGTGCTCAAGGACGTGCGCATTGTGGGTATAGCGGGTCGAGCGTAATTGGATCGCCGGGTTATTGTGAGCATAGTCATGCAGCAGGCGGCTTCCAGTTAGAATGCCGCCAACGCTGATGCCTCGGTCGACTGTCTTGCGCTGATTGGTGATAGCACCGCTTTGCATCAGGCGCGCTACGCCGTCTCCAAGGCTGCCTGAATGCACGCCCAAATGGCGATGGTCGCCTAATGCACTCAAAACGGCGTCGGGTGTGGCGCCGATGCCCATTTGCAGGGTGGCGCCATCTTCGATCAGTCCGGCGATATGCCTGGCGATGCGCTGATCGATTTCCCGGATTGGGCTGAGCTGATTTTCCATGGGCGCCCGATCGGTGAACAGGATGGCGTCCAGATCATCGTCGCCCAAGGTTCGGTCGCTGTAAGTCCATGGCGCCTGTGCATTTATTTCTGCGATCACCAGGCGAGCGCTGTCGAGCGCTGGCAGCAAATACTCGCTGGCTAGGCTCAGACTGTAGCGACCCTCGGCATTGGCGGGCGCCAGTTGCAGCATCAACACGTCGATACGCAAAGCACCGCTACTGATCAGGTCCGGTAGTTCGGAGTAGTGACTAGGCATCACCTGCAGCAAACCGGCATCAGCCAACTGGCGGTTGGCCCCCGCGCCGCAATACGCGATGAAATCCACGTGATCGGCGTGCTCGGGTGTACAGGTCGGGCTGTTGGCGATCCCCAACATCACCCGGAACCGGCCGATCTTTTGCCGCTGGGCCATCAATGCCTGGGTCAAAGGCAGGGGCTCGGCATTGGCCTGCCCCCACATTACCGTGTCGCCCGGTTGGATTAATGCAGCCAGGTCCAGCGATTCGAGGTGCAACAGCTGTGGCATCGGGGCGATCTCGGCGACATTCAGCCGCAGCTGCTGGTTGGGCAGCCAACGGCTTCAAAAAAGGTAGGGGGAAACGGCGGCGGCAAAGGCCGCCGTGGTCTTTAGGCGATTGACGACGGGTGCTTGGCCAGCGGCGTGACCTGGATAGTCATGTACGGGAACAGTGGCAGGCTGGACAGCAGCGCATGCAGTTCGTCGTTACTGGCCACGTCTAGGATGCTGATGTTTGAATACTGCCCAACTATTCGCCACAGGTGCGGCCATTTGCCTGCCTCCTGAAGCTCGGTGGCGCGTTTCTTTTCGGCGGCTTTGATCGCCTCCACGGTGTCGGCAGGGATATCGCGAGGAATGTTTACGTCCATCTTTACGTGATAAAGCATAAGTTCTACTCCGATTAGATTTTGCTGTTGATCAATGGATGGTGGGCAACCCTAGCGCTGTGATCGTCCGGGTTGTGACCCAGGTTGGCGTCGACATCTTCCAGGCGCACACCGCGGGTTTCTGGCAGCAGCAACACGGCGATGATTGCCAGGGCATACGCCACCAGGCAAAAGCCACCGATCGCTTCAGCCAAGCCAAAACGCTCAGACAGAACCCCGACTCCAGCGATGGACAACGCACCCAGGGATTTACCCAGGTTGTAGGAAAAGCCCATGCACGTGGTGCGTATGTGGGTAGGGAACAGCTCGCTCAGGAAGGGGCCGACGACTGCGAAGATGCCCGTGGCGAAGGCGCCGACAGGAAAGCTCATCAGCATCAACAGAGTGGGGCTCATCGGCACGAGCATGTAAACCACGGTGAAAATCCATGCGCCCAGGCAGAAGACCAGCAGCGCAGGCCGACGACCGTAGCGATCGGAGAGGTACGCGGTGAGGACGAAGCCGGCGAATGCACCGGCGCACATGATCAGCATCGTGATGACAACCGGACCTGGCTTCAGTCCGCGGACCTGCACCATCAGCGTTGGCAGCCACGCCATGATGGTATAGGCGGCGGCCTGTAGACCCGTCACTAACAAGGCGCCCAACAGAGTCAGGCGGATCACGGAAGGGCGGAAAGCGGAGAGGATCGAGGCTTTCTCGTTATTGGCGGCCTTGGCTTCTTTGAAAATTTCGGCGTCCTTGACGTTGCGGCGTATAAACAGCACGAACGTGGCCGGAATGATCCCCACCCAAAAGGCGACACGCCACGCCATCTCCGGTGGCAGGTAAGCCAGTAGCACGGTCATGACCACCGCCGACAGGGCCCAGCCCACCGAGAACCCGCTCTGTACGAAGCCTAACGCTTTGCCGCGATGCTCGGGGCGAATGACCTCTGCCATCAGCGCCGCACCCACTGCCCATTCACCACCGAAGCCCAGGCCTTGCAAGGTACGCACGACCAACATTTGTTCGAAGGATTGAGTAAAACCTGCCAGCACGCCGAAAAGCGTGAACCAGCAGATGGTGAAGATCAGAATCCGCACCCGACCGTAGCGGTCGCTGAGGATTCCCGCGGCCCAACCGCCCAGTGCCGCCGAGAGCAGCGCGGCGGTGCCGAGGATACCGGCCTCGCCCTTGGATATCTGCCAGACCGCCATCAGGGTCGGCAACAGAAAGCTGAACATCTGGGCGTCGTAAGTATCCAGCGCCCAGCCGGAAAAACATGCCCAGAACGTTTTGCGTTCTTGTGAGGAGCCGGTTTTGTACCATTCGAACATATCGCCGTCCTTCTTGTTATTGGACTTTTTATTGGAGGGACCTTGGGCCTGGGAGGCTGTGATCCAGACTGCAGCAATGACCGGGTGGCGCCCATGTGCCTTTGCAAAACCGCGCCTTGCAGCTTGACTAAAACTCAGGCATCGCGTGGTGAAATCAATAAATCCTGAGCCATGCTAGCGACCAGTCGACCGTCTCGCCGATAGATGTGCGTCATGGTCAGCCCGCGTCCGGAGACGCTGCGCACCGCATCGTTGACGAACAGCAACCACTCATTGACGTCGATCTCCAGACTGTGAAACCACAGCGTGTGGTTGAGGTTGCTGACGTAATGGTTTTGCCAGAGATCAAGCATCCCTTGCCCCGGTGTCAGGCTGGCGTTCAACCAACCGTCAGACAGATACGCCAGCGCCGCATGGTGCAGGCAACCTTCGGCCGCAAGCGGCTGGTTCAAGCGCACCCAGTAAGCGATGTCTCGGCGGGCAGCGGGGCGCTCGAAATGATCCTGATGAATCAGCCGGATATCGAGTACCGGCCGGGCACTGAAACGCAATTGCACGGCCTCACTGTCCAGCGGGTAATGCTCGGCCAGTTCAGCCAGGGTCGGCAGGCTTTCCGGCGCAGGCATTGGTTGCTGCAGTTGGTGCGGATTGCCGGGTTCGGATTGAGCTACTTGAAAGCTGGCGTTGGCGCTGAGCACCAGGCCGGTACCCTGGACACCATAGACGTGGCGAGTGGAAAGACGTCGCCCATCTTGCAGCGCCTCGACGCTGTATTCGATGATGTCTTTGGTACGCGCACCCTGCAGAAACGTCATTTGCAGCATGCTCGGGCTGCGTCCGTTCGCCGTCTGCGCCGCAGCCCACAACGCTTGCCCCAGCAACTGACCGCCATAGACCCGGCCGTTAGCATTGATGTCATAGGCATAGCTGCGCCAGTTGTGCTGGCCTGCCGGTTCCAGGGTCAACAGTTCGGTGAGATCGCGTTGGTCCCAACTACGCCCGCTGGTCATTGGCTTAGGGTCGCTGAAGCACTGTGGGTCAATGACTTGTGCAGGGTCGACGAGTCATCGCGCAGGGTCAGCGCACTGAAGTCCAGAGGCACTTGTGTCACCTCCTGCAATGCCTGCGGCGTGATGTCACCGATCAACTCGAGCACTTTTACGCCGGTGGCGGTGATATCCATTGTTGCCAGTTCGGTGTAGACACGACTCACGCAACCCAGCCCGGTCAATGGGTAGGTGCACGCTGGCAGTAATTTGCTGCGACCGTCTTTGCCCAGATGCTCCATCATGACGTAGACCCGCTTGGCGCCGATGGCCAGGTCCATTGCGCCACCCACTGCCGGAATCGCATCCGCGGCGCCGGTGTGCCAGTTGGCCAGATCACCGCTGGCCGACACTTGGAATGCGCCCAATACGCAGACATCCAGATGCCCGCCGCGCATCATCCCGAAGGAGTCGGCATGGTGGAAAAAAGCGCCGCCCGGGGCGAGTTCGATAGGCTCTTTGCCCGCGTTGATCATGTCCCAGTCTTCTTCGCCAGGCGCGGCAGCTTGCCAGCGGCCCAACACGCCGTTTTCACTGTGCAGGAAGAAGTCTTTATCCAGCGGCAGGTGGTTGGCTACCAGGGTCGGCAGGCCAATTCCGAGGTTGACGTAAAAGCCTTCGGTGATGTCTCGTGCGACTCGTTGCGCCATGGCGATGCGTACATTCTTGTCCATACCAGTCATCCCGCTCGATTTAGAAGTGTCGCTGGTTCGCCGGCCGGGTCGCGGCGCAACACCAGGTGCTTGACGAAGATCCCCGGCGTGACGATGGTCTCGGGGTCCAGTTCGCCCAGCTCGCAGAAGCGCTCGATGGAGGCGATCGTGTTTTTTGCCGCCATGGCCATCACCGGGCCGAAGTTGCGTGCCGTCTTGCGATACACCAGGTTGCCCCAACGATCACCGGCCTCGGCCTTGATCAAGGCGTAATCGACGTGGATCGGATACTCAAGCACATAGTCGCGGCCTTTGATGCTGCGGGTCTCCTTGCCTTCGGCCAGCAACGTGCCGAAGCCTGTGGGTGTAAAGAACGCGCCAACACCTACGCCAGCAGCGCGCAAGCGCTCGGCCAGATTGCCTTGAGGCACTATCTCCAACTCGATCTTTCCGGCGCGATATAGGGTTTCGAAAACGTGAGAGCCGGTCATGCGCGGATAGGAACAGAGAATCCGACGCACCCGACCCGCTTTGAGCAGTGCAGCAAGACCGGAATCGCCCTGTCCCGCGTTATTGCTGACGAGCGTCAGGTTGCGAGCGCCTTGGTCGATCAGCGCCTCAATCAAGTCATCGGGCATACCCGCACCGCCGAAACCGCCCACGGCGATGGTGGCCCCATCGGGAATATCAGCCAGAGCCGCCTGTACGCTGGTGGAAAGCTTGTCGATCATGGATGTGGTCCTTGTTGTGAGATCTTCCACCGTTATCGTCCAGCGTCGGGATAACGGCGGGATACAGGCTGACAAAGCGTCGGGTGCGTGGCCCGCACGCTTCGCCTTCCTGGTTTGATCAGCTTGCCCAACGCAGCCGGTAGTCACAATTTCGGTCTTCGGAAGGCTTGATTAACCGGTGATTAACAGCCATTCGACGAGGGCTTTAAACACCGGCCACACCGACCGTCATTCCTCCGCAGACGTACAGCACTTGTCCGGTGACGAAGCCACTTCGAGCGTCTAGAAGGAACGCGGTAGCCTGGGCGATATCGTCCGGCATGCCCAATCGCTTGACGGGAATCGAATCGATGATGGCCTGCGTGCGAGGGCTGTCTGGCGGGTTGGCGCGCTCGAACAATTCAGTCCGGATCGGGCCAGGGCCGATAGCGTTGGCCGTGATACCAAAGCGGCCCAACTCCAGCGACCAGACCCGGGTCATACCCAACAATCCCGCCTTGGTGGCGGCATAGGCGCTGCGTAGCTCCTTGCCCAAGGCCGCGCGTGAAGACATATTGAGGATGCGCCCGAAGCCAGCCTCTTTCATGCCGGGCAACAGGGCTTGCATGCACTGCAGCGAGCGGCGCAGGTTGAGCGCCCAGACCTGCTCCAACTCCTCGAGGCTTTGTTCTTGCGCACTGTTGGGGCAGACCATGCCGACGTTGTTGACCAGTCGGGTGATAGGCCCGCCGGCCAGCGCTTGTTCAAGCGCCTGTGCGGTGGCTTTGACATTGCTGAGGTCAGTAAGAATGCCCTCTCTTATACGATCGATAATCACCGGTTCGAAGCCGTCTTCAATACAACGCTGAACAATCGCTGCGCCAATACCAGAGGCGCCGCCAGTAATCAGTACTCGTTCTCTGGACATCGTGTGTTCCTTGAGTGGCTTTAGACGGTTGCGACAGGATTCAACGGTGCACCCACGGCTCCCGGTAGGCGCAAGGGTGGGGCAGTCAGCAGAAAACGATTGCGCTGGTGGGCGCGTAACCATTTGGCCAGAGGCGTGAGGTGCCACAGTTCGCCCAGGTGAATACCCAGCTTGAACAGGCAGTGGTGATGCAACGGCATGACGGAGCAACAGCCATCGCCATGCCCGTTGGGGAAAATTTCCACCGAGTAATTGTCGGCAGCGATAGCGACCAATCCGCTGTCAGTGATCCATTGCAGCAGACGCTGGTCATTACCGTCGAGTACCGCTCCCAGCGAGTCCAGGACCTGGGGGGCCGGTTGTTTGTTCATTCCGAGCACCGCTTCGGCGTAGCCGGTGTGCAGGCAGACAATATCGCCAGGATCGACCTGCACCTGATCGGCTTCGAGCACGTACATCAATTCGTCATAGCCAATATGGGTACGGGCATCGCCGTAGTGATGGTGCAGGTCGATCATCACACCACGGCCTTGCACGCAGGTTTCGGCCATGCGTTCGATGCCCAGGGCGTGGGCGCACGAGGTGCTGTGAGGAGAGATTTCACCCTCAACGCCGCAGTCGGCGATATCACTGGGGCCGACGACATCAATGCCCGCGGCATAGCCGTTGTAATAAAGGGGCTCAGCCACTCCGTCACCGTTGGCGTCGAACAGGGCGCCAACGTGAGAAAGGGCATCCCACTGGGTGGAATACTGCAAATGCAGAATGGCCAGGTCGTCGCTCAGCACGTCGGGGCGGCCCGCCTGGATGCGGTCGTACTGATAATTCATATTGACTCCGCCTTTACGCAGCAAGGGACGCAGAATCGGTGGCCGGCGATTGGCGTTCATGGCATTGCCGCCCGGGTAGTCCAGTGGCAGGCTCAAACAGAAAGCCAGACCTTCGTAGACTTCGGCGATGCCTTGTTGAACCTTTTCAGCGGTGAGCAGGTTGAGTCGTCCCTTCTGATCGTCGGGGCCAAAATCCCCCCAATTCGAGCCTTCGGGACGATGTTTCCAACGGTGATAGGTCATAGGGCCTTCCTTCTTCTTATAAACGCAGGCGGCCGTCAGCCGCCCATGGGTATTGAGCCTCCTGCTCTCAGGCTCGCGTAGTCGGGCACACTGTGGTGTTCTATCGCGTGGCATCAAGCGCTGTTCAGACGGGTGGGGCAGCATTGTCCGAGGCGTGGCACCATTCGACCAGGCTGTTGGCGAAATCTCGGGCGAACGATGAAAGGCCGTCAAAATCTTGTGCGCACAGCTGGAAGGTACGTACTGCCCAAGGATCGACCAGTGCGCACGACCCGATGTTTTGTTGGCCCTTGAGTCGGGTGAAGCCGGCCTGGGGCACAATGGCAATGCCGGCACCGGCTTCAACCATCCGAAAAATCGCATCCGAGCTCGCTACCTGCACGCGAATCGTCAACGGCGTATGAAGCGCAGCGGCAGCCCGACTGAGGAATACGTGGATCGCGCTGCCTTCGAGCAACGAGACGAAGGCGTATTGCAGGGCTTCTTTGAAAAACACTTCGCTGTTGGCCAGTATGGGATGCCCAAGGGGGGCGATGACCATCAGGCGGCTGGACACCAGGGGCACGCTTTGCAGCCCATCGGTGACCACGCTGCCGGACACGATTCCAAGGTCGGCGCCGCCATCGCGAATACTGCGCACAATGTCATCGCTGAGGCGCTCGCGCATGTCGATATGCACGTCCGGATGGGACTTCAGGTACTCGCCCACGACAGGCGGCAAGTATTCGGTGATCGCCGTGGTATTGGCCAGCAACCTCAACTGCCCCTTCAGGCCAATGGCATATTCCTGCAGGTCACCTGTGAGCAATGCCAACTGCGCGAGGATCACTCGCGCATGTTGCAGATAGGTCTTGCCCGCGTTGGTCAGTGTCACGCCCTGAGGTGAGCGTTCGAGCAGGCGCATGCCCAGGTTGTCTTCAAGGTTTTTGATGCGATTGCTGGTCGCGGGGACCGAGAGAAATGAACGCTCGGCGCCTCGAGTCAGGCTGCTGGTTTCCGCAATGTTGATGAACAGGCGGAAGTCAGTGATATCAAAATGGGTCGCCATTATTCTTCAACTTCTTGATCAGAGATCACCCAAGGTAATGGCAGTCTCCATCGCCTGTCCATAAACGAGCGGCTGTGTCGGGATCGCCGGTCTACCACTGCGCCGGTTCAAAAAGAAAGCCATCGCCCTGTCGCCGGATATAGCCGCAATGTGGCTCGCCGAAGTGCACCGGCATGATCAGCGCTTCCCGATCAGCGGCGCGGTTGAGGAATTCCATTCGCGTAGTGCGGGCAGTGTCTTCCCAGATGCAATAACCGGAATTCACGTCTGGACGAACGACCTGAATCGGGCTGTGCAAGATGTCGCCACAGAACAGACCTTCGTCACCGCGAGAGCGTACGCGGAATGCCACTTGCCCCGGGCTGTGTCCTGGCGCAGGCTCGACCACCAGGCAATCGGCGATTTCCTGTGGCGCCTCCATCATCACGCCAAGCCCTTCTTCGATGATTGGCATGACGCTGTCAAAGAACGAATCGCCAAACACGTCGATGACGCCTGACTCCTTGTTCTTGCCTTCCTTGCAGAAGTCGAAGTCTTGCTTGGGAATGTAGTAACAGGCGTTGGGGAATGTCGGTACCCAGCGTCCGTCCTGCCATGTGGTGTTCCAGCCGACGTGATCGGCGTGCAGGTGCGTCATTACGACATGGGTTACTTTTTCCGGCGCCGCACCCGCAGCGGTCATCCATTCGCGCACCAGGGTATTGAGCATGTTCATCCGCGGGATGCCCGCACGCGGCTTGAAGTTTCCGACACCGGTGTCGACCACGATGATGTTGCTACCGGCGTGGACCACCCAGAACTGGATGGTCACGATCAATTTGTCCATGTGTGGTACCCAATGATGGGGTGCCATCAATTGTTGGTGCTCTTCGAGAACGCTGCGATCGATCGAGGGGAACAGGAAGGCGGGATCGTGGGTCGGTCCTGCGTATTCGAGGATTCGGGTGACTTTGATATCGCCGATCATGCGTGACTGCATCATGGTGTGTTTTCCTCTTTTCTCTTATTAGGTTCAGCTAGGAAGCGTGCCCGCTGACGGCGACCCGATGTTCAGGTTTGGCCATGAAATCGCGGTAAATCTCGGCGCCAGTACGGCCTTCGAGAATGTATTGTTCAAGCAGGGCCCCGACCCAGCGCGGACTCTGTACTGGCATGAAATGCCCCGAGGCAACCTGCAGCGCTTCGATGTGACTGGCAAAACCCGCGAGCCGATTGATTTCCGCAGGTGGACGCAAGCCATCAAATTCACCTGCGACCAGCAGTGTATGGAGTGGTAAGCGGGGCAGATCGGCCTCCAACTCCATGCGCGCAAGCATCGCGAAGATAGCGGCGAAGCTATGTGGGTCTGCGCTCAGCCAGCGAAGGTTGAAGCGTTCGAATGCAGCGGCATCTGTTCGCAACGATACGGGCCAGGTCTTGTCCAGCAGCGCCGGGATCAGTGTTTTCAATCCTTCTTGGCGAATCATGCTGGCGCTTGCCAGCGTAGCCTCGCGGGCCGTGGGCGCCACGCCGCAGGCCGGTGCCAGTGCGATCAAGTGGCTGACCCGATGCGGATGAAGGGCCGCGAAACGAATGGCAATGGCAGCGCCCACCGCGACCCCGACCAATGCCAAGGGCCCGTTGATCTGCAGCCTGTCCAACAATGCAGCGAGATCGTGGATGTGTGCATCGAGATCGATTTCGCCGACGATTTTTTCTGAAAGTCCTGAGCCGCGCACATCATAACGCAGTGTCTGGAACTTCCCTTGGAGGAGGGTGCAAACCTGGTCCCAGCTTTCCAGGGTGCCGCCCATTTCATGAATCAATACCAGCGCCGGCCCGGTATTTTGGCTCAGTTCAAAGCGCAGTGCCTGGTTGTTTACTTTCACCCAGTTCATGTCGCTGCCTCGCTCAGACGCGCTCGAAAATCGCGGCCATACCCTGGCCGCCGCCGATGCACATGGTTTCCAGTCCATAACGCACATCGCGTCGGCGCATTTCATGGAGCAGGGTGGTCATGATACGCAGGCCGGTCGCGCCGATTGGGTGCCCTAAAGAAATGCCCGAGCCGTTGACATTGACCCGCTGGATATCCTGAAGGTCCCAGGCGCGCAAGACCGCCAGTGCCTGAGCGGCAAAGGCCTCGTTAACCTCTATCAGGCCCATGTCGGCCAGGCTCAGACCGGTGCGTTGAAGCAGTTTGGCCACGGCGGGCACCGGGCCGATACCCATGCGTGCCGGATCACATCCGGCCGATGACCAGTCCACCAGCCGAGCGATCGGTTGCAGGTTATGCCTAACTGCGTATTCGCGGGACACCACCAGGCAACCGGCAGCAGCATCGCTTTGCTGGCTGGAGTTGCCCGCGGTGCACACCCCCCCGGGCAACAGTGTGCGCAGGCTTGCCATGGTTTCCAGGCTGGCATCGGCGCGGATGCCTTCGTCCATACTTAAGCGTTCGCTTGTGCCACGTTTGCGTGGTACGTCGAGGGCAATGACCTCGTCGGCAAACCGTCCTTCGCGCCATGCCGTTGCTGCATTCAAGTGGCTGCGAACGGCGAAGCGGTCAGCTTCTTCGCGGGAAATACGGTAATCGTGGGCCAGGTTTTCAGCGGTCTCCGGCATGCCCGAAATACGACCAAAGCGCGCCTCGGGCTGTGAGCGCTCACGGCCTCGCTCCAGGCGGTCGTGCATTTTCACACTGCCGGCGCGCGCTCCCCAACGCATGTCGTTGGTGTAGTACTCAATGTTGCTCATGCTCTCGACGCCGATGACCATGACCGCTTCGGCGTGGCCTGTCTGGATACGCATCGCTGCATCGGCGATGGCTTGCAGACCGGAACCGCAGCGCCGGTCCAGCGAGTAACCTGGCACCTCGATGGGCAAGTCGGCCAGCAGCGCGGCATAACGGCCCATGCAGGGCGCCTCGCTGTTGGCGTAAGACTGGGAAACGATGACTTCATCCAGAGAGTCTGGGGCGAGGTTCAGGCGGCTCACCAGGGTACGAATAACGGTAGCCGCTAGCTGATCAGCAGTCAGTGAGGCGAGTGCGCCACCAAATTTGCCGATAGGCGTTCTCAGCGGCGACACGATCAAAGCGTCTTTCATCACGCAGGTACCTTTTATTATGGGCGTGTGCGACATGTTCAAACCAGGATGGCGGAGGTGGGTCTGACAGACAATTTCGTTTAGCAAAAGGCAGCGTTCCGTGCTGCTTAACCACCACCCTTTGGTAGGGGTGTTTTCCTCGGCGCAAGTGCCGCTTAAGCAAAATCCAATACCCAAGCCGTAAAGGGCTGCCCATGCTGGCTTCGCCCTGAGCGTCCGACGCTGTGGCGACCCAATAAAAACAATTATCGGAAACCACCCCCCATGCAAAAGCTTCCCTTGGCGCATGCGTGCGCGCTCACCTGTGTTGCGCCAATCCTGGCCCTTCCTTGCATCGCCCAAGCTGACTTTCTCGGCGACAGCAGCACCACGCTCAGTCTGCGCAACTTTTACTTCAACCGTGACTTTCGCCAGGACAATGCCCCCCAGTCCATGCGAGAAGAGTGGGCGCAAGGTTTCATGTTCAACGCTAAATCTGGCTACACCGAAGGCCCGATAGGCTTCGGCGTAGACCTGTATGCCGCGCTAGGGGTCAAACTGGATTCGTCCGACGGCCGCGCAGGCACCGGTTTGCTGCCTAACGCATTTGGAAGCGCGGGGCCGGGTGAGTACAGCGATCTGTCGGGGGTGTTCAAGGCCAAAGTGTCGAAAACTGAGCTTAAAGTGGGTGGTTTGATGCCTAAGTCTCCCGTCGTGTTGTCCAGTGATGCGCGGCTGCTGCCACCGCTTTTCAATGGTGTCGCCCTGACGTCCACCGACGTTGATAACCTGATGATTGATGTCGGGCAATTTCGCAGCGTCAACTATCGTAATTCCAGTGGTAACCACGATGACCTGAGGACGGCTAACTACTCGGCCAGCAGTGACCGTTTCGATTACGCCGGTGCGGCCTATACGTTCAGTCCGCAGTTGACTGCCTCCTTTTGGCGGGCGGAGCTGGAGAATGTATACCAGCAGAACTACTACGGCCTGCTGGCTACTCAGACCCTTGGGCGCTGGACGTTGGGTGGTAACCTGGGTTACTTCGATTCCTCTGAGGTGGGAGCACAGCGGGCAGGAAAGATCGACAGTGGGCTGACGTCACTGCTGTTGTCGGCCAATCTGGGTGGGCATACCTGGCGGGTCGGCTACCAGGACAACCGTGGCCATTCAGCGCTTCCCTTCTTGCAGGATGCAGACCCGAACGTCGCAAACGTGGTGCAGATTCTCGATTTCACCCGTGCCCAAGAGCGTTCATGGCAAGCTCGCTACGACGTGAACATGGCCGCTTTTGGCGTACCTGGCCTGACCTTTCTTGCGCGCTATCTGCGCGGTGACGGTTTCGAAGTGGCGGGTAGCAACGCCCAAGAGTGGGAACGCGATCTGGACGTGAGCTACGTCATCCAGAGTGGCCCGCTGAAAGACTTCGCAATGCGCTGGCGCAACGCGATGGTGCGCTCGGATGCACTGGGTGACCTGGACGAAAACCGAGTAATTCTGTCGTACACCTATGCGTTCAAATAACTGAGCTGACCGCGCTCCGCTGAAACCAAAAAAGGACCCTCAGAGGCTGGTGGTCCTTTAGCCGTATCGCAAAACGGACCACCGGGAATCCCGGTGGTCCGTTAACGGTATTGCTTGGCGTCAGTCGTTATTGATCGCTTCCAGGATATTGCGTGCACGTTGAATCACCGGGGCGTCGATCATTTGCCCATCGAGTTGAAAGGCGCCTGCTTGATCTGCGCTCGCCAGCACGCGACGGGCCCAATCCACCTGAGTGAGGGTTGGCGCCAATGCCCGATGCACGACCTCGACTTGGCGCGGGTGAATACACAGCATTCCTGCGAACCCTTTGGTGTGTGCGCTCAAGACAAAGTGCTCAAGACCGACGGGGTCGTCGATGCGCGCATAGACGGTCTCCAGCGGTGGGGCCAAGCCAGCGAGACGACTGTGCTGCAACAGGGCGAACCGAACCTGATCGAGCATGCATTCAGCGCCAGCGGTGCCTGCAATCAAGCCGAGGTCCAGGCTCATGTCCAGGCCACCGTAGGTCAGCCGGTCTACACCCGAAACCCGAGAAATCGCGGCCAGCGTCTGCAACCCCAATGCGCTTTCGATAATAGGCAAAACCGGCTGGCCAGTAGTGGCAGCCCGGGCGACCTGTTCTGCGCTTTCAGCCTTGGGCAGCATGACGCCGCACACGCCGGATTGGCTTGCACAGAACGCCAGATCGGCTTCGTGCTGAGCATGGCTCGCCATATTGATTCGTACCCAAACGCGGGCGGTCGGCGTTGCTTGCAAAAACGCGCCGAGATTATCCCGGGACAGTGTTTTGTCCGACTCCTGCACGGCGTCCTCGAAATCGACGATCACGGCGTCGGCGCCACTGGCCCGCGCCTTGGCGAACCTTTCGGGCCGGTTGCCGGGCACGAATAGCGCCGAGCGCATTAGTTTGTGATTCATAATTCCTCTCCTTAGAAGCTGCGTGGCAGTTCAAGCAGATGCTCGGCGACGTAGGATAGAATCAGGTTGGTTGAGATTGGCGCCACCTGGTACAAACGTGTTTCACGAAATTTGCGCTCAACGTCGTATTCGCAGGCGAAGCCAAACCCGCCATGGGTTTGCAGGCAGGCATTGGCCGCTTCCCAAGAGGCCTTGGCCGCCAGGTATTTAGCCATGTTGGCGCTGGCCCCGGCGTTCTCGCCGCCGTCGTATTCCTCGCAGGCGCGCCAGCGCATTAGGTCTGCCGCTTCAATCTCGACATGGGCTTCGGCAATCGGGAACTGCACGCCCTGGTTCTGCCCGATCGGGCGCCCGAACACCACACGGTCGCGGGCATAGGCACTGGCTTTCTCGATAAACCAGCGACCGTCGCCAATGCATTCGGCGGCAATCAACGTACGCTCGGCGTTAAGCCCGTCGAGGATATAGCGAAAGCCCTTGCCTTCTTCGCCGATCAAACTGTCCAGCGGCAGCTCCAGATTGTCGAAGAACAGCTCGTTGGTCTCATGGTTGACCATGTTGGCGATGGGCTGCACGGTGAGCCCGTTGCCGATGGCTTCGCGCAAGTCGACAAGGAAAATCGACATGCCTTCGGATTTTTTCGTGACCTCGGCCAGCGGTGTGGTGCGTGCCAACAGGATCATCAGGTCCGAGTGCTGCACCCGCGAGATCCAGACCTTTTGGCCATTGATAACGTACTTGTCACCCTGCTTGACCGCCGTGGTCTTGATCTTGGTGGTGTCGGTGCCGGTGCTAGGCTCGGTCACGGCCATCGATTGCAGGCGCAATTCACCGGCGGCGAGCTTGGGCAGGTAATAGCGTTTTTGCGCTTCACTGCCGTGGCGCAGCAGGGTGAACATGTTGTACATCTGGCCGTGGACGGTACCGGAGTTGCCACCGCAAGCGTTCACTTCTTCGAGAATGATCGAAGCTTCTGCCAGGCCCAGACCTGATCCGCCGTACTCGGTGGGGATCATCGCCGACAGCCAGCCGGCATCGGTCAAGGCCTTGACGAAGGCTTGCGGGAAGCCTTTTTCTTCATCGACCTTGCGCCAGTAAGCTGCATCAAATTCGGCGCACAGGGCGCGTACGCCTTCGCGGATGGCATTGAAGTCTTCGTTGTTATTGGGGTTCATCTCAAGTCCTATGGAGTGATGCAAAACTCAGTCGAATTCGACGCTTGCGTGTTGGCTGATACCGGTCTCATCACCTGCCCACAGGTCGGCGAAACCTCTACGGGTATGGTGTCCACCGACCTTGAAGGGGGCGGGCGCTATGAGAGGGCGAATGCCGCGAAAGGAAAACTGTCGGACCCGTGCCAATGGGTTTGCCTGTACGAAAGCGGACAGGTTCAGGGTGGCGGTTAGCGGACCATGGACGACCAGGCCGGGATAACCTTCGGTACCGGTGACATAAGGCCAATCGAAATGGATGCGGTGGGCATTGAAAGTGACGGCGGAGTACCGGAACAGCAGCAGCGGGTCGGGGCTGATGTTTTCACTCCACTGCGTTTCGGGAAGCGGTTCACCGGCACTGAGCTTGGGTGGGTTCGGTTCACGGTAAACAATGTCTTGCTCTTCGCTGAT
Source organism: Pseudomonas sp. NPDC096917 (assembly GCF_044762555.1). Taxonomy (NCBI): domain Bacteria; kingdom Pseudomonadati; phylum Pseudomonadota; class Gammaproteobacteria; order Pseudomonadales; family Pseudomonadaceae; genus Pseudomonas; species Pseudomonas sp. NPDC096917. Next base: position 82,456 of record NZ_JBIWEO010000011.1, read on the forward strand.
GCACAGCTGCTCGTCTTGCCACAGATCATGAGCAAGCGTGACGAACAGCAAGGATCCGGTCCGGCCCTTTTTTTCTTCAATACGCTTGATCGTCGTGTTACGGCGGGCGGACGCACCGATCCGCAGAGAATGGATGAACTCGACCCGGCTGCCTGCCCACATGCGGTTACGTCCATACGCAGGCGGCATGAATTCGCCCAGCGTCGGATGCCCGTCAGGTCCGAGCTGGCGTTGTTCGGCGCAGTCATCAAAAAAGCACCAGTGCCACAGCCAAGGTAACTCCTGGCCGTCCGTTGGCGCGGGGACGTTGAACATCGCAGCGATGCGCCGCACCAATGGGAGGCTGAACTGGTCATTGCGCACCTGTGTTCGCCCGACCCACCTTCCCGGTTCGATATCTTGCATGCTGTGCTTCCCCTATTGGCTTCGGTTGCAAACAGAATGAAGGGGAGGGCAGTGGCGGGGAATTTGCTTTTGCGTAAGTCAGTGTGAAGCTTTGCCTAAGGCAGGGCGGGCAGGGTGCAACGCCGTCTTCCATTTTTTGAAATTGCTCCCGGCGACCGTGCCGATCATGCTGCTGCCAGGCTTTTGTGGGAGCAGGCGGCTATAAACATTTTTCTGAATACACGCCAGCAAGCGCTTTCGCTGTTTGCCAGCAAGGGCTACAGCAATGTCGGAATGCGCGAGCTGGCCTCGGCCTTGGGGATCAACTGTGGTTCGATCTACAACCACATCGAGAGCAAGGAAGCGTTGCTCTATGAGTTGTTTGAAGAGCTGCTGGAGTTGTTACTGACCAAGGCCACGCAGATACAGCGCAATACCGAGGCCCCTAAGCGGCTGCGTAAAATCATCGAGATGCACTTGAGCCTACAGGACCGCATGCCCTGCCATTTTAAGCTGCTGGAGCGGGAGTGGCGTCATCTAAGTGAGCCTTGGCTCGATCAGGCTGATGTTCATCGTGCGCGTTATGAACAGATCATCGGTGCAGCTATTGGCCCTTCAGCGTGCAGCCACGCCTGCACGAAAAGCATCGTCACGCTACTCAATCAAGCCCCCGCCTGGCTGCCAGCGTTAAGGCTTACGGTGAGCGCCCGCCTGGATATGGTGTACGCCATGGTCGAACTGATTATTGCCCAGGCGTTTAGCAATTCGAGGGGCCAGCGTACAGGTGGATCTACAATCCGGGCTTCTTAGCAAAAGCAAAAGGCCGGCTTTTAATAACGCAAATGGGCACATCGACACGGCTGGTTCATGCTCGGCCCCCTGGATGCACCCCCATAACAATAAGGATCGGCCCATGTTCTCCTGGTATAAAAGCGGCACCCCGCGTGAGAAGAAAACCTTTTGGGCCTGCTATGCCGGCTGGGCTCTGGACTCCTATGACATGCAGATGTTCAGCTTCCTGCTGCCCACGCTGATCGGGATTTGGGGGCTAACCAAAGGCGAGGCGGGCATTGTCGGGACATCGGCCTTGCTGTCTGCGGCCTTGGGTGGATGGATCGCGGGCATCCTGAGCGACCGCTTCGGGCGGGTGCGCATCCTGATTTTCACAGTGTGCTGGTTTACGTTCTTTGGCGTCGTCGCGGGGTTTTCTCAAAACTTTGAGCAATTGCTGGTCGCACGTACTCTCCAAGGCTTGGGCTTCGGCGGTGAATGGGCTATCGGTGTAGCGCTCATGGCCGAGGTCATCAATCCGAAAAATCGAGGGAGGGCGTTGGGTTTCGTGCAGTCCGGTTTCGCCTTGGGATGGGCCGGCGCGGTGCTGGTCGTCACCGGAATCCTGGCGTATTTCCCCGCGGAGTACGCCTGGCGTTTGGCGTTCTGGGTCGGTGTACTGCCCGCGCTGGTGGTGATTTTCATTCGGCGCAACGTCAAGGACTCGGACGCGTTCAAGCAATCGCAAAAGCTCGATACGGAGAAAGCCTCTATCGGAACCGTGTTTTCCTCCAAGTACATCAAGGTCAGTATGCTTGCCAGCTTGTTGGTGATCGGATTGCAGGCGGGCTGCTACGTGATTCTGGTCTGGACGCCTTCGATGATGGCCGAGCGCGGTGTTGTATCCGGGTCGCTTATCCTGACGATTCTGATCATGGCGCTAGGCAGTCTATGCGGCTTCGCTACCACCGCCTACATGTCAGACCGCCTCGGCCGACGGCCGACGCTGATGATCCTGTCGCTGGCCTCATGGATTGTCACCGTTGCCTATATGTTTGTACCGCTCAACCCACTGATAGCGCACGTCATGGGCTTTTTGGTCGGCGCGTTGGCGATCGGTATGTTTGCGGCGCTGGGCCCCTTCCTGAGCGAGTTATTCCCGACCCAGGTCCGCACCACGTGCATGGGGTTTTCATACAACGTCGGCAAATCGGTGGGCGCCATGGCTGTCACGGGGGTTGGGTTACTGGCTGCTAAATTCGGTCTATCCCAGTCTGTTGGCGCGTTTTGCCTTGTTGCTTACGCCATCGCGGTATTTGCCCTGCTGTTGTTACCCGAAACCAAGGGGGTACGGCTTGATGAACTTGAAATTGTTGATAACGGAGCCGGTCCGTCCCCACAACCGTTGTCCGGACAACGCACTTGAAGGAAATTCAAATGATTAGAATCGTCTATCTGCTGGCAAAGCCTCAAACCATGAACGATGCGGTCTTCAAACAGGAATGCAGGCGTCACTTTGAAATGAGTGAGGGTATCCCTGGCTTGCACAAATATGAGGTCAGGCTGGTGTCAGAGAACCCAAGCGACACCCACGTACCCTACCTTGAGGTGCCACCAGTGCATGCAATTGGGGAATGTTGGTTTCGCGATCAGGCCGACTATGAACTTTACATGGCGGCCGAAAAAAGGAAGGTTTGGTTTGAACACGGCAAAACGTTTATTGGCGGGCTCAAACCATTTGTAACTTGCGATGTGGTTTTGTAGTCAGTAGATGAAAAAACCAATAGAGATACATAGCTCCAGTGAACTCTGAAAATTACTGAAATATGGACCCTTCGCAGACCGTGTGACAATCTGCGCAGCGCTCAAAGAAAATGCTTCGTATCGAATGATGCGGAGCTTTTTTAGGGTCTACATCTAGGGATAGTCCCGCAGCCAGACCAGCGGTTGAGCAGCGCGTCATCGACTCAGGGTTATTACGTTGCGTTCCTGATATCAGCGACGAAGCGATTGTCATGAGTGTTCAGGAGCTGAACTGGTTGCTCGACGGTTTCGACCTCTGGTGCAACCGCCCTCATCAGGTTTTGACGCCGCGCTACGTGGCGTGACCCGGTATAATCCGGGCCATGATTTCTCTTCCCGATGACCTTCCTGATGATCCTGTTTTACTCAAGCAACTGCTGCTTGAGGCACTCAATCGCCAGGAGGAAACAGCCCAGGCTTATCAGACCCGCATCGTCGATCTGAAAGAACAAATCTAGTTGTTGCGCGATCGTCTGTTCGCACGCAAGTCTTAACAAACAGTCGAGCCCAATACCCCGCAACTGGCGCTGTTCAATGAGCCCGAAAGCGAGCCGATGCCGCTCGTTGATGATCCTGATGAAGAAGCTGTTGCTCCGTCACCTCGCCGTGGTAAACGCAAGCCTTTGTCGGCCGATCTACCGCGTATCGAAGTTATCCATGAATTGCCCGAACACGAACTGACGTGTGACTGCGGTTGCCGCAAATATGTTGTCGGCGAAGAAACCAGCGAGCAGTTGGATATCGTGCCGATGCAAATACGGGTCATAAAATATATCCGCAAGGTTTACGGTTGCCGTGGTTGTTAAGTTGCGCCGGTTACTGCTGACAAGCCGGCTCAGTTGATCGAAAAAAGTATGGCCAGCCCGAGTGTGTTGGCAATGTTGCTAACCACCAAGTATGTCGATGGATTGCCGTTACATCGCTTTGAAACGGTGCTGAGTCGGCACGGCATCGAAATCCCCCGTCAAACTTTGGCGCGCTGGGTGATCCAGTGCGGCGATCATTTCCAGCCGCTGCTGAACTTGATGCGCGAACGACTGCTGGAAAGTCCGGTGATTCATTGTGATGAAACCCGTGTTCAAGTATTGAAAGAACCGGATCGAGATCCAACTAGCCAATCTTGGATGTGGGTACAAGCCAGCGGCCCGCCAGATCGAAAAGTCGTGCTATTTGATTACACGTCCAGCCGTGCGCACGAAGTCCCGCTGCGTCTACTGGAAAGTTATCAGGGCTATGTCATGACAGATGATTACGCTGGGTATAACGCGTTGGCGTTGCAGTCAGGTGTGGAGCGTCTGGCGTGCAAGGCCCATGCACGCCGTAAGTTCGTGGACGCGCAAAAAGTGCAGCCCAAGGGCAAGACAGGACGTGCAGATATTGCCCTGACGATGATCAACAAACTGTATGGAGTCGAGCGTGAACTCAAGGAAGCCGATGATGAGCAGCGGTTTATCGCTCGCCAAGAAAAGAGCCTGCCGATCTTGGGTCAGTTGAAAGTCTGGCTGGATAAAACCCAATCCCAAGTGACGCCGCAAAGTGCCTTGGGCAGGGCGGTACATTACTTGGCGAATAACTGGAGCCGACTGGAGCGCTATGTCGAAGCGGGTTACTTGCCCATCGACAACAACGCGGCCGAAAGAGCGATCAAGCCGTTTGTCATTGGACGTAAGGCTTGGCTGTTCAGTGACACCGTCAACGGCGCCACTGCTAGCGCAAAGATCTACAGCTTGGTCGAGACCGCCAAAGTCAACGGCTACGAGCCCTATACGTGGCTACGCCACGTACTTGAGCGACTGCCGCAGGCATCGTCGGTTGAAGATTATGAAACCTTGCTGCCGTGGAGTTGCTCGCCAGAGATGCTGCGCTAGACCGTTAACCCATTGTTAGGCAGGTGGGGTTTATGGATCGCATACATAGGGTTGATATTTAATAAATTTTCGCCTTTCCACTCTCCCGCTCAGCATGTGGCTGAGCGGGGTGGAAGTGTTTGGTTGATTTAAAGCGCCGGTATGGATTGTTTTGTTTGTTTTTTTAAAAGGGCGGTGCGGAATAACTTTGTGGCAGGTATTTCGATAATTTTGTGAGTTGCTATGCCGCATGCTGTACAAAGAATGCACGAGAAAATAATCAAGATGTAAATATTAACGTTGTCAATAGCACCTGTTCGGGCTGCGGCGAACTTTATAGCACCAATCACTAGAAAGTGAGTCAGGTAGGTGGAGTATGAAGCATCCCCGATAGAGTTTATGGTTGCTCTAAGCCAGTTTGTTTTTATTTGGCTTATGTTGAGGAAGCAGAAAAATATAGCGACCGCAGGAATGCCATAATAGATAACTCTACTGTTGTCTCTTAGTGTTCTGTCTGCCATAGGGTAGGGTATTGTGAATGCTATAAGGGCAGTAGTTGCAATTACCAGTATGGCTATTAAAGCGGGTGGGTTGATAGCGAGTTTGTTGTGTTTGCTTTTGAAATGAATGCAAATGATTATTCCGCATATAAATTCAAGTGGGAGTGTTGATAAGAAAAACTCTTCAATGTAGTTGGTGGGGTTTAGGGTTAGCGCCCCAAGTGCCCACAAGCTAAGGGCGGATATAACAAGAGCTAATCCCCTGTTGCGTGGGGACAATAGGCAAATTGAAAATATAATATAAAAAACAACTTCGAAGGCCAGTGTCCATGCCACGGCCACTACTAAGGATGTTCCTGTTCCAATTTGCGAGGGTATGAATAATAAGGATTCTAGAATAAGTGAGTTGCTATATTGCATTGCGTAAAAAAGATGTGGGGCGATGTAAAGAATTATGGCTGTACACAGGGTGATTATAAAATACATTGGATAAATTCGTATAAATCGTTTTTTTAGGAATAGTGTTACTGATCTGGTACCCTTCCCAAAATCGTCCCAGTGCGCAAGCGCCATGATAAAGCCGCTCAACACAAAAAAAATGTCTACGCCAATGTTGGTAAGCTCGAAGTTTTTGGAGTGCGGCTGTGAATATCCAAGAAATAAGAATGAATGAATTACGAGCACGAGCGTAGCTGCCAGTCCTCGAAGTGAAGTGATGCCAACCAAACTCTTAGGTGTACTCATTCTGTCCTTATCCTTAATTTATTAAAATTGATGCAAATGCTACATCAGGCGCTGAGGGGATGCATCAACAGCCTTAGCGTCAATGCACAAGTTTAGTTATCAGTAAGGTGTAGGGGTGAGCGGCGGGAGGGGCTTTCTGGCGGTAGATCTAGAGGGACTTTTGCGGGGAAGCGTGAAACCAAGCTGAACACCGTAAAGCGTCGATTGCAGCGGGCGCTCACGTAAAGTGCTGTTATTAAGGTGTTTCATCGCCCTTGCAAGCATGGGGTGCTAGGGGTCGAGTGTTCGAATCACTCCGTCCCGACCATATAATTCAAGGGGTTGCGAGATTTTATCTCGCGACCCCTTTTTTATTTTTGGTGGTTTTTACTCCTACAAAACTACTGGCTTTCGGTGGAATCCTCACCGCTTCCGTTTGGGGTTGAAATCTCATTTGGTGGTCACTTGCACGGTATTTAGAACCACATTGTCGCCTTTTCTTGGCGCTTTTAGTATCTAAGGCACTCTTCGCTTAAGAGCCACCAACAGGTTTCCCATCAATTTGTACTCGTCAGACTGACGGAGCCTTCCTGCGGATCAGAAGTTCTTCTTGGCGGTACCCTAGCGGATTACCAGAACCTGAACGTATAAGCGACGATCAGGCGATTTTCGTCGACATCCGTCGTTTCGCTTCCGCGATAAGTGACATTGCGCCAGCGTAGGCTCAGGTTTCGTAAAGGCCCGCTCTGGATCACGTAGCCAATGTCGGTATTACGCTCCCACTCTTTGGCGCCAACCCCTCGAATATCGAAATCATCGCCTCGGATGTAGCGGGTCATCAGGGTGAGCCCGGGGATGCCCAGGGCGGCAAAGTCAAAGTCATAACGCAGTTGCCATGAGTCTTCTTTGGCGCGGACGAAGGGCTGGTAAGTGCCGTTGTTCAAGGCCCATGGGTCGGCGACCAACAGGTAGGGCAGGCCAGTGTCGCCGCTCTGGTTCTGATAGCCCAGCCCCAGAGAGTGGCCGCGGCTGCTCAAGGTGAACATGCCGCCCAGGTAGCGGTTATCGACGTTGGTCTGGCCCTCATCAGCGCTGGCGAAGTAGCGCAGGTCGGCCTTCAAGTTGACGCTTTCGCTTAAAGGCGTCTTGTACAGAAGACTTGCGGCATTCTGGCTGTAGTTGTCCTTCAGTTCGGCGCGATAAAACGTGGCGCTTAGGTTGGGCAGGAAGGCGTAGGTCACTCCGCCATAGTTGAAGCGGTCGGTGGGCACGCCGCCGGTGGAACCGTCGGCCGCCATGCGCAGGTCTTCGTAGTCGGACGAGTCGCGCTGATGGGCCTGGCGAAATTGCCCGGCAGTGAGGCTCAGGTTCTGAATGTCGGTGGAGACGAACTGGCCACCCCGGTAGGTTTGTGGCAGCAGGCGCGTGTCATTGCGAAACAGTATCGGCATCACCGGTTCGTGGTCGCCGAGGGTAACCAGGGTCTTGGCGACCTTGAGCTTGGCGGTCGGTGCCAGGAAGCTGTATTCATCGACGGGTTCGCCGGTCCGTTGATTGCGCTGCAGCACGCCGGTGCCGCTGCTGCCGCCACCGGAGTCGAGCTTGACGCCCACCAGCCCCAGTACATCCAGGCCTACACCAACCGTCCCTTCGGTGAATCCCGAATTGCCGCGCAGGATGAAACCTTGTGCCCAGTCTTCAGCTTTGCTTTGCGGTTTCCCGTCATGGCGCGGGCCATCAAACAGACCCGCATCGCGGTAGTCCCGGTTCATGTAGAAATTGCGGGTTTCCAAGCTCATATGACTGTCGCCGAGCAGGTCCGCCTGGGCCTGGGTGGTGAGCAATAACGCCGAGACAAAAGGGACTTTCAAGAAATACCGGGCACGAGTCGACCCGGCCAGATGCCCGGTGACGGGATTGGCTGTACGCATGATGAGAAGTTCCTGCCTGCTGTGAGTAGTTGTTGTTCAGCAGCCCCGCAAAGGGGCTTTCAGGTTTTCATAAACAGTGACGCTTCGGCGAGGGCAGGAAGGATGGGGTCAGCCTATTGCGCCTCGTCGTCTTGCTGCTCGTTGCCGAGCGATATGGCCGCCATGTCGTCTTGTAGTTTGTTGAGAAAATGCAGCAGGCTGATGCCGTCGTCGAAACTGAAGCTTTTCAGGCCCTGCTCGTAAAACGACTGGATCCGCTCCTGCAATGAATCCCAGAACGCCTTGCCGGTGTCAGTCAATTGCACCAGGCGCGCGCGCCCGTCGTCCGGGTGCGGCACGCGCAGCACATGGTTGTCGCGCTCCATGCGCTTGAGCACGCCGTCCAGGCTTTGTCGGCTGACGACTAGGTACTCGGTCAGTTCAAAGAACGAGATACCGCCTTCATAGCCTTGGCGTGAAAGTGCGCCAAGCACGGCCCATTGCACCGTGCTGATGCCCATTTCTTTCTGGACCTGCCTTTGCAGGACGTTGCCGGTCTGGAACAACCGGAAAAACAACCTGTTGGGGACGGATCGGGTGTCGCTGTTGTTCATGGATGCTCCTTGTCGGCTCCGTGAGGTCAAGCGCGGTTGCATGAGCGCCCGGCCTAGTAGAGCAGGCAGGGCGTCAATGGGGGACAAACTCGCGGGCAATGATATTTTTCATGATCTGTGCGGTGCCGTCACCGATTTGCAGGCCAAGTACATCGCGCAAGCGCTGGGCAAACGGCAGATCCTCACCGTAACCAGTGTGCCCGTGGGCCAGCAAACACTGCTTGACCACATCGAATGCGAGCTTCGGCCCCCACCATTTGTTCATGGCCGCCTCGGCATTGTGCGGCATATTATTATCCTTGAGCCACAAGGCGTAATAACACTGCAGGCGCGCAGCATGCACGTAGGTCTGCAATTCTGCCAGCGGATGAGTCAAACCCTGAAAGGTTGACAAGGCTTGGCCAAAGGCCTTGCGCTCGGTCAGCCACTGCCAGGTTTCATCCAGCGACTGCTGGGCCAGGGCCAGGCACTGCAGGCCGATCAGGGCGCGGCTGTAATCGAAGCCTTGCATGACCTGCTTGAAGCCCTTGTTCTCATCGCCCAGGCGATGGTTGACCGGCACTTGGACGTTGTCGAAAAAAATCGAGCCGCGACCGATGGCGCGTTCGCCGGTATCTTCGAAACGCGTGGTGCTGATGCCCGGCAGGTTCATCGGTACAAGAAAGGCGCTGATGCCGCTGGCGCGTTGTTCCACGGTGCCGGTGCGGGCGAAGACCACGGCGACGTCAGCCTGGTCAGCCATGGAAATGGAGGTTTTCTCGCCGTTCAGCACATAGACATCGCCATTGAGCTCGGCCTTCAGGCGCAGGCTGGCGGCATCCGACCCGCCGCTGGGTTCGGTCAGGGCGATGCAGGCGATCTTGCGTCCGGCGGTCATTTCGCCCAGCCACTCTCGGGCCAGCGAGGACTCGGCGTATTGGGCGATGATCTGGCCGTTGAGCGAAGTCAGCAGCGGGATATACGCCACATTGAAGTCGCCACGGGCCAGTTCTTCGATGATCAGGCCGGCGGTGACGCAGTCCAGGCCGCTGCCGCCGAAGGCTTCCGGCAGTTCGCCGCCGAGCAGGCCCATTTCGCCCATTTGCGCAATGACTTCACGCTCGATGCGGCCCTCGCGATCACGCTGACGGTAACCGGGGGCGAGGACGTCGGCGCTGAATCGTGCAACGCTTTCGCGGATGGCATTTTGTTGTTCTGTGAAGGCGAAATTCATGATGCTCTCCAGGACATTCAGGTGCTGTGCCGGCAACGGGATGGTTGCCGGCACAGGGCTCACTTGTAGAACTTGCGGAACTCGGGCTTGCGCTTTTCCTTGTAGGCTGCGACACCTTCCTTGGATTCTTCGGTGTCGTAGTACAGGCTCAGGGCTTGCATGCCGAGGCCACCGATACCGCCGATGTTGGCGCTGTCGGCATTGAACGAGCGCTTGGCGATGGACAGGGCGGTCGGGCTCTTCTCGAGAATCTCCTCGCACCACTTCTGCACTTCTTCATCGAGCTGCTCGTGAGGCACTACGGCGTTGACCAGGCCCCAGTCCAGTGCTTGTTGAGCGCTGTACTTGCGGCACAGGTACCAGATCTCGCGGGCACGTTTTTCGCCAATCAGGCGTGACAGATACGCGGTGCCGTAACCCGGATCGACCGAGCCGACTTTGGGGCCGACCTGGCCGAACACGGCTTTGTCGGAGGCGATGCTCAGGTCGCAGACCACGTGCAATACGTGCCCGCCGCCGATGGCAAAGCCGTTGACCCGGGCGATCACCGGCTTGGGCACTTCGCGGATCAGGTTCTGCAACTCTTCGACCGGCAGGCCGATCAAGCCGCGACCGTCGTACTGGCCTTCATGGGCGCCCTGGTCGCCGCCTGTGCAGAAAGCCTTGTCGCCGGCGCCAGTTAAGACGATGACGCCGATTTCCTTGTTCCAGCCGGCGCGGTTGAAGGCGTCGAGCAACTCCATGCAGGTCTGGCCGCGGAACGCGTTGTAGCACTCCGGGCGGTTGATGGTGATGGTGGCGACGCCGTTGAGTTCCTGGTAAAGGATGTCTTCGTAGCTCATTGCAATATCTCCTGGTAGTGGGGCGTCGGGCTTAGCCGGCCATCGTCAGTCCGCCGGACACGCTGATCACTTGTCCGGTGATGAAGTTGGCATCGTCGCTGGCGAGTAGAGCGATGATGCCCGGGTAGTCTTCGGGCTGGCCGAGGCGACGCATCGGCACAGCATTCTTGAACGCTTCCAGAAGCTTTTCCGGGTTGTTGGAGGTTTCGGCCACGCTCTTGAGCAGCGCAGTGTCGGTCGGGCCGGGGCAGACCACGTTGACGTTGATGTTCTTGGTCGCCAGTTCCCGCGCCAGGGTTTTACTCAAGCCCACCAGGCCCGCCTTGCAGGCGGCGTACACGGCCTCGCCCGAGGAGCCGACGCGGGCGGCATCGGAAGCGATGTTGATGACTTTGCCGCCCCCGGCCTCAAGCATTTTCGGCAACACCACGTGATGCATGTTCAGGGCACCGGTCAGGTTGATCGCAATCAGCTGTTCCCACTGTTTAGGCTCGGTCTTGAGGAAGGGCATAAAACGGTCGAAACCGGCGTTGTTGACCAGAACCGTCGGTACGCCCAGGTCTTTTTCGATCGAGGCCACGGTGTCGGTGATGGCGGCGTAATCGGTGATGTCGGCGGCGTAGGCAACCGCTTTGCCACCGGCTTCGCGGATCAGGTCGACGGTGGTTTGCGCGGCGGCGCTGTCGCGATCGAGCACGGCAATCAGGCTGCCTTCGGCGGCGAAACGCTGGCAGACGGCGCGCCCGATGCCACCGCCACCGCCGGTGATGATCACGGTTTTTCCACTAAGGCCTTTCATAGGGGCATTCTCCAGGTCAGTTGTAATGCATGATTCGAGTGAGTGCGTCAGCGGCGCCTGACCGGGTCGATGCGAATGCTCGCAGCCCGCTCATGCAGTTTGAATTTCTGGATTTTTCCGGACGGTGTGCGGGGCAGGGCAGGCAGCACTTCCAGGTATTCGGGCAAGTAGTTGCGCGACAGGTTGTGTTCGACCAGGAAGGCCACGGCGTCTTCGAGGCTCAGGTCCGTATAACCGCCATGCAAGGTGACGTAGGCACAGACACGTTCACCGAGACGCTCGTCGGGGCAGCCGACCAGTGCCACCGCCGAAATGGCCGGGTGCTTGTAGAGCAGGTTCTCGACCTCCACTACCGGGATGTTTTCGCCGCCACGAATCACCACATCCTTGGTCCGCCCGGTGATGCGGATATAGCCCTGGTCATCCATGCGGGCCAGGTCACCGGTGGCGAACCAGCCCTGGGCATCGACGCTATAAAGATCGGGGCGCTTGAGGTAACCGACGAACAGGCTGGCGCCGCGGACTTGCAGATGACCTTCTCTGCCAGCTGGAGTCTCAAGCCCGGCATCGTCGACCACCCGTACTGCCACCAGTGGCAGGGCCACGCCGTCGGTGAAAATGGCTCGCTGGGGATCGTCTTGCAGGCGGGTCATGGTGACGGCACCGGTTTCGGTCATGCCCCAGGCCGAGATGATTTTCGCGTTGAGGCTGTTGCCCGCCTTTTCCACCAGGGTTTCCGGAATCGGCGCGCCCGCCGAGACAAAAATCCGCAGGCTCGACAACGCATCACGATGTTCAGGTGCAAGCTCGATCAGGTCGGCGAGAAAAGGCGTCGACGCCATCGTGAAGGTCGGGCGCTCGGCGGCGATGATCTTCAGCGCGGTGCGTGCATCCCAGACATCCTGCAATACCGCTGACGCACCGAGGTAGATGGGCATCAGCATGCCGTACAGGAAACCGGTTTGATGCGCCATGGGTGAGGCCATGAAGATGATGTCGTCGCGGCCTAGCGCCAGGCGTTCGGCGTAGGGGCTGACGTTGTTCAGCAGGGTGCTGGAGGTATGCAGCACGCCCTTGGGCTCGCCGGTGGTGCCGGAGGTAAAGAGCAGTTGGACGATGTCATCGGCATGGGGTTGGCGCTGGGCAAACAGGCTCTGGGTATCGCAGCGTGTTTCCCATTCCTGGTTCAGCAGTTGCTGTTCAAAGCTGTTATCGCCGTCCGCACCGATCACCAGCACGTGGCGCAGTTCCGGCAATTCTGCGCGCAGGCCTTCCACCATGCCGGCGTAATCGAACCCCCGGAAGCGTTGCGGCACTATCAGCAGGTGACTGCGGGCGTGGTCGAGCATGAAGCGCAACTCGCGCTCACGAAAGATCGGCATCAGCGGATTGAACACCGCACCGAGGCGGGCGCAGGCCAGGAGCAAGGCGGTCATCTGCCAGCAGTTCGGTAACTGGCAAGACACCACGCCGCCTTTTTCCACACCCATGGCAGCCATGCCAGCTGCCATGCGAGTGACCACCGTATTCAGCTCGGCGTAGGTAAACGAGACAGGACTGTCCTCACCCGCCTGATAGCTGGTCAGGGCGAGGCCATCTGCGCCTCGGACAAGCTGCGTGCTCCATAAATCTGTAATGGACATGTCATTATGCGCACTAGTTCGGGAATGACGATCTGGTGGTGAGTCTGTGCAGATATTCATTACGAGGTCGACTCTTCAGGGTTGCAGTTATTGTTTTCATTGAATCTGGATGTGCCCTTTCGATGTGCTGAAGATAAGGCTTTGAAAATTAATATGTCAACATGTTGTCTTTATATTTTTCGGTGGATATAGTCGAAGCCAGCCCCGAATAACAAGAGGTAGGTGACATGGCTTTCCTGAACATCCTTGTCGAACAGCGAGCGGCCGTTGGCCTGATCCACCTTAATCGCCCGGCCGTCTACAACGCGCTCAACGACGCCTTGATGATCGAGCTGGGCCAGGCGTTGCTGGCCTTCGAGGCCGACGAGCAGATTCGAGCCATCGTCATTACCGGCAACGACAAAGCCTTCGCGGCTGGCGCCGACCTCAGCGAATTACAGTTCAAGGGCTTTGCCGATGTGTACCTGGAGAATTTCGTCACGGCCAACTGGGAAACCGTCACTCGCTGCCGCAAACCGGTGATTGCAGCGGTTGCCGGTCTGGCACTGGGCGGTGGCTGCGAGCTGGCGATGATGTGCGACATGATTATCGCCGCCGACAACGCCCGTTTTGGGCAGCCCGAAGTCAAGGTCGGCACGTTGCCCGGTGCCGGTGGTACCCAACGGCTGACCCGGGCCATCGGCAAGGCCAAGGCCATGGACTTGTGCCTGACCGGGCGCTTCATGGAGGTCGATGAGGCCGAGCGCCTGGGATTGATCAGCCGTGTGGTACCCCTGGCCGATCTGCTCGATGAAGCGGTGGCCGTGGCTGCGCAAATCGCCGGTTACCCGGCCATCGCGGTAAAGCTGAATAAGGAGGCGGTCAATCGCGCTTTCGAAACCACGCTGGCCGAGGGTGTGCAGTTCGAGCGGCGCTTGATGCACGCCAGCTTCGCCAGTCAGGACCAGAAGGAAGGCATGCAGGCCTTCGCGCAGAAGCGCAAGCCAGTGTGGACCCATCGCTGATTCCCGCGATTGATGGATCGGCAACCTACATACAACAAGAGCAATAGGAGCTGTCCGATGACTTCAGTCGTGCAACTGACCCGCGAGGGCGGCGTGGCCCTGATTCAGGTCAACAACCCGCCGGTCAATGCCTTGGGCCACGCCGTACGCGCCGGGCTGTTGGCAGCCTTCATGGAGGCGCAGCGCGACGAGCAGGTCGAGTTGATCATGCTCTGTTGCGCAGGCAAGACTTTTATCGCCGGGGCTGATATTCGCGAGTTCGGCCAGCCTGCCCAAGCGCCGATCCTGCAAGAACTGACCCTGGCAATTGAAAACTGCAACAAGCCTGTGCTGGCGGTGTTGCACGGATCAGTGCTGGGCGGCGGGCTGGAAGTTGCCCTGGCCTGTCATTACCGCATTGCCAACGGCGCCACCCGGCTTGGCTTGCCCGAAACCCGCCTGGGTCTGTTGCCTGGTGGTGGCGGCACCCAGCGCCTGCCGCGCCTGGTAGGTGTGGCCACAGCGCTGGAGATGATCATCGGAGGAGAGCCGATCGAGGCGCTACAAGCGCTGGATCTTGGCCTTGTCGATGCTCTGTACAGCGACAAGCCGCCGGTTGCTGGCCTCAAGCATGCCCGGCAACTGCTGGCCGAAAAGGCCCCGGTGCGGCGTGTTGGCCAGGCTGCGGTGCCCACTGAACCTGCCGAGGCGAACGCCTTGTTTGCCGCGCAGCGCAGCGAAATCGTCCGCACTCGGCCCGATTCTTTTTCAGCGCCGCGCTGCGTCGCCGCGATCGAGGCGGCGACCCGGCTGCCCTTGATCGAAGGCCTTCTACATGAGCGCGCGCTGTTTCTCGAATGCATGGCCTCACCCCAGCGCGCGGCGCTGATCGAAGACTTCTTTGCCCGGCGCCAGGCGGCCAAGAACCGCCAGAGCTGAACCCGCGGCCAGCCTGGTGTTGGCCTGATCACCGATCGAGGACTTTGCATGGACATTCATTACACATCTGCCGAACTTGAGTTCCGCACCGAGGTGCGTGCCTTTCTGCGTGACGCGCTGCCGGCAGACATAGCCACCAAAGTTCGCCTGGGCAAGCGTCTGAGCAAAGAAGACCACCAACGCTGGCAGCGGATCCTCGCCCGGCGCGGCTGGTACGCAGCCAATTGGCCAAAGGCCTTTGGTGGCACTGGCTGGGGCGTGGTGCAAAAACACATTTTCGAAGAGGAGTGTGCAGCCTTCGGTGCGCCGCGCCTGATCTCCTTCGGTGTCAACATGGTTGCGCCGGTGATCATGAAGTTCGGCAACCCGGCGCAGCAGGCGCATTACCTGCCGCGGATTCTGTCGGGCGAAGACTGGTGGTGCCAGGGCTATTCCGAACCGGGCGCAGGCTCGGACCTGGCCAGCCTCAAGACCCGCGCCGTGCGTGAGGGCGACCACTATGTGGTCAACGGCCAGAAAACCTGGACCACCCTGGGCCAGCACGCCAACATGATTTTCTGCCTGGTACGCACCGACAGTGAAGCCCAGCAGCAGCGGGGCATTTCCTTCTTGCTGATCGATATGACCACCCCCGGTATCAGCGTGCGGCCGATCATCACCCTTGAGGGCGAGCATGAGGTCAACGAAGTGTTCTTCGACAACGTGCGCGTGCCGGTGGAGAACCTGGTGGGTGAAGAGAACCAGGGCTGGACCTGCGCCAAGTACCTGCTGACCCACGAGCGCACCGGGCAGGCCGGCATCGGCCAGTCCAAGGCCGCACTGGCGCACCTCAAACAGGTGGCTGGGCAGGAGTTGCGCAACGGTCGGCCACTGCTGGACGACCTGCAGTTTCGATTGCAGGTCGCCGAGGTGGAGATTCAGCTGCTGGCCATCGAGATGAGCACCTTGCGCATCCTCGCTGCCGCCCAGGCTGGCGGTGTGCCCGGTGCCGAAAGCTCGATCCTGAAGATCAAGGGTTCGGAAATTCGCCAGGCCATCAGCCACTTGCTGCGCAAGGCGTTGGGCGTCAAGGCATTGCCTTTCGTCGAAGCGGAACTGCATGACGATTTTGCCGGAACCCCATTGCACGCCGACTACAGCGCCGCCCCCGCCAGCCAGTATTTCAATCTGCGCAAGCTGTCTATCTACGGCGGCTCAAATGAAATTCAAAAGAACATCATCGCCAAGATGATTCTTGAGCTTTAAGGAGGTAAGCAATGGACTTCACACTCAGCTCCGAGCAGCAGATGCTACAAGATACCGTGGCCCGACTGGCCCGCGATCACTACAGCTTCGAAGCCCGCGAAGGCTACTACCACAGCGAAGCCGGCAGGAGCCCGGCGTTCTGGAACCAGATGGCCGAACTGGGCCTGTGTTCGGTGCCGATTGCCCAGGAATATGGCGGCTTCGGTGGCAGCGGCGTGGACAACATGCTGATCATGACCGAGCTCGGTCGCAACCTGTGCCTGGAGCCGTTCTTGCAGTCGCAGATTCACGCGGCCGGTCTGCTGCAGCAACTGGGCGATGCCAGCCAACAGGCAGACCTGTTGCCGCAAGTGGCTGAAGGCTCGCTGCAACTGGCGGTGGCTTTGGAAGAACTGCAAAGCCACTACCAATTGCACGATGTGCTGACCCAGGCGCGCCCGGTCGAGGGGGGCTGGTGTCTGTCCGGACGCAAGATTGCAGTGGTTGGCGCTGCCAGTGCGGGGTTGATCCTGGTGTCGGCGCGCACCGGCGGTGATGCTCGTTGCGAACAAGGCATCAGCCTGTTTCTGGTCAAGGCGCAAGCCCAGGGGCTGCAGCGTCGCGATTACCCCTGCATCGATGGCCCGCGTGCCAGCGACCTGATCCTGGACGATGTGTTTGTGGCCAGCGCTGCGCTGCTGGGCAACGTCGGCGAGGCCCTGCCGGCCCTGCGTTATCAGCAGGGTCGCGCCATCGCCGGGCAATGCGCCGAAGCCATTGGTGGCATGCAGGAAGCCTTTCGCCTGACCCTCGACTACCTCAAGACACGCAAGCAATTCGGCGCACCCATTGGCAAGTTCCAGGTGTTGCAACATCGCATGGCCGACATGCGCGGCGAGCTGGAGCTGGCCACCTCAATGGCCATCCTCGCCGCCTGCGTGGCCGATCAGGCGGACAGCGACGAACGCAGCCGGCAACTGGCCGCCGCCAAATTCGTGGTGGTCCGCGCCGCACGCCTGATCGCCGAGCAAGCGATCCAGTTGCACGGCGGTATCGGCATGACCTGGGAATACAGCCTGGCCCATCACGCCAAGCGCCTGGTGATGTTGAGTCATCAATTGGGCGATGACGATCACCATTTGCAGGCTTACGCCGAGCTGCTGCACAGCGCCTGATCAATCACTGAAAAAGCGGTGACCGCCTCCGGCAGGTCACCGCGCCAAGACGGGAACACACTATGAAAGTACTGGTGGCGGTAAAGCGTGTGGTGGATTTCAACGTCAAGGTCCGCGTCAAGGCGGACAACTCCGGCGTCGACCTGGCCAACGTCAAGATGGCGATGAATCCCTTCTGTGAAATTGCCGTGGAAGAGGCTGTGTGCCTGAAAGAACAAGGTATTGCCACTGAGGTTGTGGTTGTGAGCATCGGCAGCAGCGCGGCACAGGAGCAACTGCGCACGGCGCTGGCCCTGGGTGCCGACCGCGCCATGCTCGTCGAGTCTGCCGACGATCTGACTTCCCTGGCCGTGGCCAAGCTATTGAAAGCTGTTGTCGACAAGGAACAGCCTCAACTGGTGATCCTCGGCAAGCAGTCTATCGACAGTGATAACAACCAGACCGGCCAGATGCTTGCCGCATTGAGCGGCTACGGTCAGGGCACTTTTGCTTCGAAAGTCGCCATCAGCGGCGACAGCGTTGCGGTGACCCGCGAAATTGACGGCGGCGCACAGACGGTTGCCCTGAAACTGCCGGCCATCGTCACCACCGACCTGCGTTTGAACGAACCGCGCTACGCGTCGCTGCCCAACATCATGAAAGCCAAGAAGAAGCCGCTGGAGGTGCTCACACCCAGCGCACTGGGCGTCAGCTGCGCTTGCACCGTGCACACCTTGAAAGTCGAAGCGCCGGCTGCTCGTAGCGCCGGGATCAAGGTCAAGTCGGTGGCCGAACTGGTCGAAAAACTGAAAAACGAGGCGAAGGTAATCTAATGGCTATCCTGGTTATCGCTGAACACACCCACGCAGCACTGGCAACGGCCACCCTTCATACAGTGACCGCTGCGCAGCAGATCGTGGGCGACATTCATGTGCTGGTCGCAGGTCAGGGCGTTGGTGCCGTGGCAGAAGCGGCGGCGAAGGTGGCTGGCGTGACGAAAGTGCTGCTGGCCGACAACGCCGCCTACGCTCACCAACTGCCGGAAAACGTCGCGCCTTTGGTAGTCGCTCTTGTTCAAGAAGCAGGGGCTGACAGCTACAGCCACATCCTGGCTGCCGCCACCAGTAACGGTAAAAACATTTTGCCGCGAGTTGCCGCGCAACTGGATGTGGACCAGATCTCCGAGATCATCGCGGTGGAAAGCGCCGACACCTTCAAGCGCCCGATCTATGCAGGTAACGCCATCGCAACGGTGCAGTCGTCTGCCGCCGTAAAGGTGATCACTGTGCGCGGTACCGGGTTCGACGCCGCTGCCGCCGAAGGTGGAAAAGCCGTCATCGAAACGCTCGCCATGGTCATCGATAGCGGTCAGTCGGCTTTCCTCAGTGAAGAGCTGGCCAAGTCCGATCGCCCGGAGCTGACCGCCGCGAAGATTGTCGTGTCGGGCGGGCGTGGCATGCAGAGCGGCGACAACTTCAAACACCTCTATGCGCTGGCGGACAAGCTCCGCGCGGGTGTGGGGGCGTCGCGCGCCGCCGTCGATGCCGGTTTTGTGCCGAACGACATGCAGGTCGGCCAGACCGGCAAGATCGTGGCGCCGCAGTTGTACATCGCCGTGGGCATCTCCGGCGCGATCCAGCACCTGGCTGGCATGAAGGATTCCAAGGTCATCGTGGCGATCAACAAGGACGAAGAGGCGCCGATCTTCCAGGTGGCCGACTACGGCCTGGTGGCGGATCTGTTCGACGCCGTGCCGGAACTGGAACGGGCGATCTGAGGAGGTGCTTGTGAATACGTTCAAACAAATCGGTGTGATCGGAAGCGGCGCCATGGGCCGGGGGATCGCTCAGTTGTTCGCCACTGCAGGCGTTCCAGTGCTGATGTATGACAGCCGCAGCGAAGCGACGCAAGAGGCGCTGCAAGCCAACCGGGCTTTGCTTGAACGCAGCGCAGCCAAGGGCAAGTTGAGCAGTGAAGCGCTGGCGACCGCACTGGCTTGCATGCGAGCGGCCATAAGCCTTGAGGCCCTGGCCGATTGTGATTTGTTGATCGAGGCGATCGTTGAAAACCTCGACGCCAAGCAGGCGCTGTTCCGCGCGCTGGAGCAAGTAGTCAGGGCCGATGCGGTGCTGGCAACCAACACCTCTTCCTTGTCGGTGAGCCTGATTGCCAGCGCCTGCCGGCATCCTGAGCGGGTGGCCGGGTTTCACTTTTTCAACCCGGTGCCACTGATGAAGATCGTCGAAGTGATACGCGGCGAGCTGACCGATCCGCAGGTGATCGAACGCCTGGCGACACTGGCCGGGCATGCGGGACATTTTGCCGCGAGGACGCCAGACTCACCGGGTTTCCTGGTCAATCATGCCGGTCGGGCCTTCGGTCCGGAAGCATTGCGTATCCTGGGCGAGGGGATTGCCACCCCGGCGCAAATCGATCGCATCCTCAAGGACTGCCTCGGATTTCGCATGGGGCCGTTCGAGCTGTTCGACTTGGTCGGCCTCGACATCTCCCATGCGGTGATGGAGTCGATTCACACCCAGTTTTACCAGGATCCGCGCTACACCCCATCGGCACTGGTGCCACCCCGTCTGGCCAGTGGCTTGTTGGGGCGCAAAACAGGGCAGGGCTTCTATCGCTACCAGGATGGCAGTGTGGTCGAGCAAGCGCAGCAGACGCCGCCGCAGGTGGCCATCACCCAGCCATTCTGGCTGGACTGCGGTGACGCGACAATGCGCGAGCGGATAGCGGCGGTGTTGTCTGTTGCCGGCGTGGTGCTGGAACAGGGTGATCAGCCCAGTGCGAACGCCATCTGCCTGGTCACGCCGTTAGGCGAGGATGCCAGCAGCGTGATCGCCCGCAAGCGCCTGGCGCCGCGACGCAGCCTGGCGCTGGAGACCTTCGTCGGCTTCGACACGCGCCGCGTACTGATGCGCCAACCGGCGCTCGACGCTCAGGTGCTGGCGCAGGCACGCCAGGCCCTGGGCGCCGATGGCGTACCGGTGGAGGTCATCAACGACTCCCCAGGGTTCATCGCCCAGCGTGTACTCGCCGGGATCGTCAACCTGGGGTGCGAGATTGCCCAGCGCCGTATCGCCGAGCCCGCCACCCTGGACCGTGCGGTGCAGCTGGCCCTCGGCTACCCCTTTGGCCCGCTGGGTTTTGGTGACCATTACGGTGCGTTGCAGATCCAGCAGATCCTGCACCAACTGCATGAGCTGTATCAGGAGCCGCGCTATCGGGTCAGCCCCTGGCTGCGTCGCCGGGTCCAGCTTGGCCTGCCACTGACCACTGCTGAGGATTGAGCATGACGGCCTATATTTATGATGGTTTGCGTTCGCCGTTCGGTCGCCACGCAGGGGCTTTGGCCGGTGTGCGCCCCGATGACCTGCTGGCCAGTGTGGTGCGTGCTCTGGTGGCGCGTAACCCCTTCGACGTGGGCGACTATGAAGACTTGATCGCCGGCTGCAGCAGTCAGGCAGGAGAGGACGGGCGCAACCTGGCGCGTCACGTTGCCCTGTTGTCCGGCCTGCCGACGGCCGTGGGCGGTTTGACCGTCAATCGTCTGTGTGGCTCCGGCCTCGCCGCCGTGCTGGATGCTGCCCGTGCCGTGCGCGCGGGCGAAGGCGAGCTGTTTATTGCAGGCGGCGTCGAGAGCATGAGCCGTGCGCCGTTCGTGGTGGCCAAGGCGCAAAGCGCCTGGTCCCGTGACTTTCATGTCTACGACAGCACCATCGGCGCACGCTTCCCCAATCCGAAGGTAGAGTCTGGGTTCGGTGCAGATTCGATGCCGCAGACGGCGGACAACGTCGCTCAAGAACTGGGCATTACTCGCGAAGAAGCCGACCTCTACGCCGCTCGCAGTCAGGCGCTGTTCGACGCGGCGGTGCAGGACGGTTTCCAGGCCGGTGAAATCCTGCCGATCGACGTGCCCCAAGGGCGCAAGCAGCCACCGAAGCGGGTCGAACGTGACGAGCATCCGCGTCCACAAAGTAACTTCGAAGCGTTGGCAGGCCTGCAGCCACTGTTTGACGGTGGCGTTGTCACCGCCGGCAACGCCTCGGGCATCAACGATGGCGCGGCTGCGCTGCTGATTGGCTCGCGAGCCATCGGTGAGAAGGCCGGCCTCAAGCCGCGCGCACGCATCCTGGCCGGCGCCGTGGCCGGTGTCGAACCGCGCCTGATGGGCCTTGGCCCGGTGCCTGCCTGCACCAAGGCCTTGCAGCGCGCAGGCTTGAGCCTGGCCGACATGGATCTGATCGAAATCAACGAAGCGTTTGCCGCGCAAGTGCTTGGCTGTGCCAGACAGCTCGGCGTGGCTTTCGATGATTCGCGCCTGAACCCCAATGGTGGTGCCATTGCCATCGGTCACCCGCTCGGTGCTTCCGGTGCCCGTCTGGCCTACAGCGCGGTGCGTCAACTGGAGCGCAGCTACGGGCGCTACGCCCTGGTTAGCCTGTGCATTGGCCTGGGCCAGGGCATTGCCTGCGTAATTGAACGCCTCGACTAACAAAACATCACAAGAATAAAGCCGGAGAATTACCCATGGCCAACAAGGCAAGCTTCAACTGGATTGACCCACTGCTGCTGGATCAGCAACTCACCGAAGAAGAGCGCATGGTCCGCGACAGTGCCCAACAGTTCGCCGCCGACAAGCTCGCGCCCCGGGTGCTGGAGGCTTTTCGTCATGAACAGACCGACCCTGCGATTTTCCGCGAGATGGGCGAGACCGGCTTGCTCGGCGCCACCATTCCCGAGACCTATGGTGGCAGCGGTCTGAACTATGTCTGCTATGGCCTGATTGCCCGGGAGGTCGAGCGCGTGGACTCTGGCTATCGCTCGATGATGAGCGTGCAGTCCTCCCTGGTGATGGTGCCCATCAACGAGTTCGGCAATGAAGCCACCAAACAGAAATACCTGCCCAAGCTGGCCAGCGGTCATTACATCGGTTGCTTCGGCCTGACCGAGCCGAACCATGGCTCTGACCCGGGTTCGATGATTACCCGGGCGAGAAAGGTCGACGGGGGCTACCGCCTGACCGGCAGTAAAATGTGGATTACCAACAGTCCGATCGCCGATGTCTTCGTGGTCTGGGCCAAGGACGACGAAGGCCAGATTCGCGGCTTTGTCCTGGAGAAGGGCTGGCAGGGACTGAGTGCTCCGGTTATCCACGGTAAGGTTGGGCTGCGTGCGTCGATTACCGGCGAAATTGTCATGGACAACGTGTTCTGCCCTGAAGAGAACGCCTTCCCTGAAGTGCGCGGCCTGCGCGGTCCATTCACCTGCCTGAATTCGGCGCGATATGGCATCGCCTGGGGCGCGCTGGGTGCGGCCGAAGACTGTTGGCACACGGCCCGCCAGTACGTGCTTGATCGCAACCAGTTTGGTCGCCCGTTGGCTGCCAGCCAGTTGATCCAGAAAAAACTGGCGGACATGCAGACGGAAATCACTCTGGCCCTGCAGGGTTGTCTGCGCCTGGGGCGGATGAAGGACGAAGGCAGTGCCGCGGTAGAAATCACTTCGATCATGAAACGCAACAGCTGCGGCAAGTCGCTGGACATCGCTCGCCTGGCTCGCGACATGCTGGGTGGCAACGGTATCAGTGATGAGTTTGGCGTGGCCCGTCATCTGGTCAATCTGGAGGTGGTCAACACCTACGAAGGCACCCATGACGTGCATGCGCTGATCCTCGGCCGCGCGCAGACCGGTATCCAGGCGTTTTTCTGATCTCGGGCTGGCGCACCGTGCCCAAGCACGGCACCGCGATGGGCTCGCTGATCTTCAGGGATGTGGAATTGCACATCTACATCAGCAAGTGGTTGGTCATGCCAGGTGCGTTTTTTCGCGCCTGTCGCAGTGCAGCAACTGCGTTTGTGGGTCAGCAGCCATCCTCGGTTTTGCGGGTATGAACACAGTGATGGGTTCGAGGTGCCGGACGAAATTGTCAACCGCCTTCAGGCTGACTGGCACCGGCAATGTGCCCGGTTCAGTCAACAGGTATTGGCCCGGCGGCCAAGGCTAGACCAGGCAGGCACCATCACTGGCAATCTGATAGAAATGTTGAACCGCACTGATGGATCAGTACCGTCACCAATCACAGAAAATCGAAGCAGAACACGTGCCTAGGTTCTAAATCCGGAGACCATCCATGCATGTAGATAACGCCATACGTTCACGCAAGTCGGTCCGCCGCTTCCTGCCCCTGGGCATCTCGAAGTCAGTGATTGAACATATTTTGCAAGTAGCTTCACGGGCGCCCAGCGGCAACAATCTACAGCCCTGGCATGTGCATGTACTGGCCGGCGATGCCAAGCAGGCGCTGTGTACCGACATCCTGGAATCCGTGGCGCTTGAGGCCGAGGGACATGATCCCGAATATCAGTACTATCCGAACAACTGGTTCGAGCCCTACCAGAGCCGTCGCCGCGCCTCCGGTTTTGGTCTGTATGAAGCGCTCGGCATCGACCGCAACGACCTGCAGGCACGCGAGCGCCAGAACCTGCGCAACCTTCACTTCTTCGACGCGCCGATCGGCTTGCTGATCAGCCTTGATCGCCGACTCAATACCGGCAGCTACATAGACTTGGGCATGTTTATCCAAAACATCATGCTCGCCGCTCGCGGCCAGGGATTACACACCTGCCCACAGGCAGTATTTGCCTGGTATCACAAGATCGTCCGCCGCCATGTGCCGCTCGCGGACGAGGATATTCTCGTGTGCGGTATCGCACTGGGGCATGAAGACCGCGACGCTCCGGAAAACAGCCTGCAGACACACCGCGAACCGGTGGCCGCGTTTACCTCTTTTCATGGTTTCAACGCGCCGTCGCAGGGTAACTAGGACCAACCGGTTTGTGAAACCCGGGCGCACTGCCCGGGGTCAATCAGGCCGCTCCCAGGCCGCGCCCGTTGAGGTCCTCAACGACATAAACGTCGACCTGGTGACGTTGTACCGCGTCGTGCAGAACCACCTCGAAGAGTTCGTGCGCCAGTTCAAATGGGCGCTCAGCTCACGCCAGGTGGTCGAGTGGCAAAAAATGCCCCCCGGGATCGCTTGCGACTACGTGGCATGAGTGGCGCGCCCGATGAGTTCACGCTGGCGGCCGCGGTACAGAACCTGCGACGTCTTGCCGAACTTGTATCTCAAGGGCCGCCTTCTACGGGATAGGTGCGCCTGCACGAAGCAAAAAACCTCAAACTAACCCACTCACAGAGCAGCAAAGGTCAACGAAGGGCCGAGAAACCACTCAATGGGGTGAGTAGGTTCTCCAGTGGTGGTCGTGCCTGAGTTCAGGCGAGCTGAAAATCCGACTTTTTCAACAGAATCGGCCAGAAGCAGACCGTCAGCGACCTGACTGATCACGCAGGGCATCCAGAAGCAGACGAAAAGCCGGTTTGTGTTGGCGCCGGCTTGGGTAGTAGAGGTGATACCCGGTGAGGGTGCCAGTCCAGTCCTCCAGCAGCCGCACCAGGCGACCTTGCCCCAGATCTTGCTCGACCAGATGCTCCGGGAAGTAGCCCAGTCCCGCACCCGCCCTGACAAAATCACGCATGAGCCAGATGTTGTTACTCACCAGATGCCCGTCGGCGCGTACTTTGATTTCTCTCCCGTTTTTTGCGAAAGGCCAACCCCACAATCCTCCCGAGGTGGGCTGGCGCAGGTTGATACAGGCGTGCTCGGTCAAATCCTGTGGCGTCAGTGGTTTAGCACGGTGTTCCAGATAGGCGGGGGCGGCCACCAATGCCATGCGAAAATCCCGGCCGATGGGCATGCTGATCATGTCCTGAGCCAACTGCGCCCCCAGGCGGATACCGGCATCGAAGCGCTCTGCAACGATGTCGACCAATGCGTAGCTGTCGTTGATTTCAACCTTGATGCCCGGATAGTCGGTCATCAATTGCAGCGCAGCCGGGGCAAGGACTAGTTGGGTTGCGTGCTCCATGGAGGTGATGCGCAGGCTACCAGCCGGCGTGCCGCTGAGTTCGCTCAGCTCGTTGAGCCCTGACTCGATCCCGTCAAAATGCGGCCCGATGCTTTCGATCAGGCGCGCTCCGGCTTCGGTCGGCGCAACGCTGCGGGTACTGCGGGTCAGCAATTGCACACCCAGGCGCGCTTCCAGTTTGGTGATGGTTCGGCTCAGGGCAGGCTGGGAAACGCCAAGCTGCGCCGCCGCTTTGGTAAAACTGCCTTCTCGGGCGACCCGCAGGAGGGCCAAGAGGTCGGTGACGGTGTCGCGCACGATTGATGCTCTGCGGTTATAGGTCTATTCCAACCATACCATCTAATCATTTGTAGGAGGGATGGCTAGAGTGTCTCCTTCGCTTCGCGGCGCTTTCAGGAATCATCTTTCCCATGAGTAAACAAACATTCGATGTGATCATTTTTGGCGCCACGGGGTACACCGGTCGGCTGGTCGCTGAATACTTCTTCACTCAATACGGCGTCGACGGCCCTGTCAAATGGGCAATTGCCGGTCGCAGCTTGAGCAAGCTGGAAGGCATTCGGGACAGTTGGGCAAACGCCGCAGCGTTGCCGCTGATCGTGGCCGATGCCCAGGACCGGGCGTCCGTGCGCGACATGGTTGCCGCGACCCGGGTCGTGATTACCACCGCAGGGCCGTTTTCGGTCTATGGCTCGGACCTGGTGGCAGCCTGCGCCGAGTCGGGGACGGACTACGTTGACCTCTCAGGGGAGACCCCCTGGATTGCCCGGATGATCGGCAGCCATCAGGCCCAAGCCCAGGCATCGGGCGCGCGCCTGGTGTTCTCCTGTGGTTTCGATTCGGTGCCGTTCGACCTCGGCGTATGGTTCACCCAGCAGCAGGTCATGAAGAAGTTCGCTCGCTACGCGCCTCGGATCAGGTGCCGCGTGCGCAACATGCAAGGCGTGCTATCCGGTGGCACGTTCCTGAGTGTCGATGCTGTGGTTGCAGCGGCGGCACAGGATCCTGCGTTAGGCGCACTGGTGGCCGATCCGTTTGCCTACACTTCAGGATTCAAAGGTGTCGAGCAACCTGATGATCAGACCCCCTACCGGGATGAACTGGCGCAGACCTGGGTCGGGCCTTTCATCATGTCGGGCATCAATTCCAAGGCGGTGCATCGCACAAACTTGCTGGAGGGGCACCTATGGGGCACGTCGTTTCAGTACGACGAAATGCTGATGCTCAATGCACAACCGAGCGAAGACGATGAACCTGGCCTGGCGGGTTTCTCCTTCAATGAGGGCGGTCATCCGCAACCGGGGCAAGGGCCGACGCAGAAGGAACTTGAGGCAGGCTTTTATGATGTGCTGTTCATCGCTGAACTGGGAGACGGTCAGGTGCTCAAGGCATCCGTGAGTTGCGATGAGGATCCGGGCTACCTGTCGACATCCAAGATGTTGGCCGAGTCAGCGATGGCGTTGGCGTTCGATGTGACACGTGATCAGACCCCAGGCGGTTGCTGGACGCCCGCGGCGGCGTTGAATGAGGCGTTGCTCAAGCGCCTGCCTGAAAAAGCCGGACTGAGGTTTACAGTCGAAGGTTAATTCGATGGGTAGCTAAACAAGTTGAATGTCTTTGACATTCAGCTTTCAGAGTCTTTAGCCCACTCAACAAGAGGTGCCCCATGAATGTGCCAAACCGTATGAACTACATCGAGATCACCCAACCCGGTGGCCCCGAAGTATTGAAGATAATGCAGGCCGATGTGCCAACGCCGGGTGATCACGAGTTGCTGATCCGGGTTCACGCCGCCGGCATCAACCGTCCTGATGTCATACAGCGTTCGGGCAAATACCCGATGAAACCCGGCATGACCCCTGTGCCCGGGTTGGAAGTGGCCGGTGAGGTCGTTGGGGTTGGCGCAAAGGTGGCCGATTTCAAGCTGGGCGACAAGGTATGTGCGCTGACCAATGGCGGTGGTTACGCCGAATACTGCGTTGTGGCGGCCACCCAGTCATTACCGGTCCCCGACGGCGTGGACATGATTCAGGCCGCGGCCATTCCGGAAACATTCTTCACCGTGTGGGCCAATCTTTTCGAACTGGGCCGTGCCCGAAAGGGCTGCACCGTATTGATCCATGGCGGCACCAGCGGCATCGGCACTACCGCGCTGATGCTGTGCAAGGCCTTGGGGATCAAGGCTTTTGCAACGGCCGGCAGCCAGGAAAAGTGCGACCGAATCCGCGCGCTGGGTGGCGAAGCGATCCATTACCGCGAGGTGGACTTCGCTCAGGAGATCGCCCGGCAAACCCACGAGAAGGGCGTGGACGTGATTCTCGATATCATGGGCGGGAGCTATTTCGAGAGCAACGTGGCGTCACTTGCACGACGTGGTCGACTGGTCATTATCGGTTTTCTGGGCGGCAGCTCCGTCAAGGACTTCAATCTGCTGGCGTTGATGGAAAAGCAAGGCTCAGTGACAGGTTCGATGATGCGTTCGCGTAGCACGGAGGAAAAAGCCGAGATTGCTCGCGCCGTACTAGCCAATGTCTGGCCGTTGCTCAGTCAAGGCGAATGCCTGCCTATCATTGACCGTGTTTTTCCTCTTGCAGACGCAGCACAAGCGCATCAGCGAATGGAACAGGGCGACCATGTGGGCAAAATCGTGCTGAAGGTGGTGTGAGTGGAAATCGCCCGGTGCGTGTCATTGACTGCCCGCCGGGGGTTGTTCATTTCGGCAGCGCGGCGTACCGGGTGATGAGCCGGTCAACTGTTTAAGGCAAAGAGGTGTCAAGGGAGCCCGGGGAGATTCATTCTGATTTAAGCCTGCGGCCAGCACGCCAAGCTGATCGGGCAGCAACAACGACTCTCGCCGAGTGAGGGTGATCTTTAGCGGCGGATGCGAATTTTGCGGTCTGCCTATCTCCAGCCGTGCTGTGTGGAGGTGCTCATCCTTCTCCCGTCTCAGTGCAATCTAATGGTGTCTGGGGATTCAAATGCCCATCACCGCGCAGCCACTGCTAGAGATCCCCCTCAGCGCGGGCCCAGTTGCCGGCGTTTTTTCACCTGTTTTAAATAGCGCAATGAACCTGGACCAGATCGCGGGCCAGAAGCGCATTGCAGCCTTCATATACTGTGCACAATGGCCAAGGAGAGGCCATGACGGATGGTTACGGAACACGAGTACCCAAAGTCCGCACCGTCGGGGTTGAGGGGCGCCCCCTCAGGACCAACGACCTCTCACTACCAACCCCAGCAATTCTCGATGTCTGCTGACTCCCACCTTCCGATAAAGTCGCTTGATATAGGTGGCGGCGCTTGAGTGCTGGATGCCCATCAGGGGGGCGATATCTTCAGCCCCTAGACCACGTAGCAAATACCTGAGCAGTTCACGGTCCCGACGCGTCAATTCAGGATAGAGCAACTCGACACGTTGACTTAGCAAGGACGGCATCTGATTGGCTTCGTTAAAAGCGCGATAGTGCAATCGTGTGATTTGGATCAGTAACGGCGCAACCGCCTCGATAAATTCAATTTCACGCTGATTGAAGTTGCCATGCTCACGACCTCGATAGAAGTTGATTGATAGCCAGGCGCCCCCATCTTCTTGATGATTGAGCAAGGCCATGCGCTGGGAGATTTGCGGTTGCTCGTAACAGACCCGCCGATAGTCACGATGGGTGATGTCTTCAATTGACTGAAGCTGAGCCAGGATTCGCGCGCCCCCTTGTTTTGTCCGGTGTCCAAGCATCGCTTGACGGTTGCCGTCCAGACTGTGAAAGCGCTCTATATAGTCACGGGAGATGCGCGATATCTGCACCAATCTGGCCTGATCGGAACACGACAACACTTGCGGCTTCTGGCCTTGCGGATAAGCGAAAATTGTACATTGAGCCAGCGGCATTTTCCCCCGCATCAAGGTCAGTAACTCTGTGGCCAGCCAGGTTCGGCAATCCTCTCCGACCTGAGCCAATAGATGTGCAATTTCCCCCGTCGTCAATGGGCTCTGATGGTAAACGTTAGTAAGCAGCCAGTGGTTCATTCAGGGATCAGTTCAGGTGATGAAAGGTGGCGTTCGTGGGGTAGCGTACGTACCAGCATGGCAGCCAACAGTAGAAGCAACGCTGCGTACAGACAGCCGGCCGTATAGGTATGGGTCAGGTCTTTGAGCCAGCCTACGACCAAGGGGTTAAGGGCTGACCCCAGATTACCCACTGCATTAATCACCGCGATACCTATTGCCCTGGCTTGAAAACTTAATGAACGATCCGGCAGTGTCCAGAAAATCGACATGGCTGTATAGGAACCGGTCGCTGCCATGCAGACCCCGGCCAGTTGCACGATCGGCTCGCTCGACAGGGCCGTGCAAAACCAGCCTGTAGCAGCCAGCAGCATCGGAAGCGCCAGGTGCCAACGCCGCTCTTGGGTCAGGTCCGAATGTCGACCCCAGAGGATCATTCCGATCATGGTGCATATTTGCGGAATTGCCGACAATAATCCGATCAGCGAATTGCTCTGGCCAGTGCTGAAACTCTTGATGATTAACGGCGTCCAGACTGCAATCATTGCCAGGGTGTTGACCAGGCAAAAGTACACCAGACAGAACAGAATTACTGATGGCGACAGCAACTCACGTCCCCAGTGAGCGTGTGGGGAGGGTGCCTGACGGTCGTGCTCGATCAACGTGGCCAACTGCAGCTTCTCATCGTCGCTCAACCAGTGTGCCTTGCGTGGCTGATCATCCAGATAACCATACACCGCCAGACCGAGTAAGACGCTGGGCAGTCCTTCGAGCAGAAACAGCCATTGCCAGCCTGCCAGGCCCCAGTGCCCATCCAGGCTTAAAATTGAGCCGGACAAGACCGAGCCAAAGCCCGCGGTAAACGGCATGGCGATCATGAACAGCGCATTGGCACGAGCCCGGTACGCTGCTGGAAACCAGAACGTCATGTACAACAGCACACCGGGCAAAAATCCTGCCTCGGTGATACCTACCAACGCACGCAACCCATACAGACTGGCCGCGTCATGCGCAAACAGGGTGGCTGTGGACGCGAGGCCCCAAGCAATCATCAGGCTACCAATCCAGCGCCGGGCGCCGATTTTCGCGAGGGCCATGTTGCTGGGGATGCCGCAGGCGATGTACGCCAGGTAAAAAATCGTCGTTGCCATGCCGAACTGGGTACTGCTCAAACCCAGATCGCCCATCATGGTCAGCCCGGCGAAACCGATGTTGATACGGTCCAGAAATGAAAAAACGAAACAGATGAAAAGAAACCAAAGCAAGCGTTTCGAAACTTTGGCAATGACCGCCGGAGGGGCGCCGGCCTCCTCGCCAGGATTTGCAGCAGGACGGGATGGCATAGGGTGATCCTGTTTTTGTAATTATTGTCAGATGCATGTTTTACAGGTCGTGCACGGCGCACTCGATCAGTGCGTTGAAGCGCTCCACATCGTTCATGGCCTCGGCCACCAGTAGCGCCAATTTGACCAGAAACAACTCACTGTCGCTGCCCGTGCTATCAATCGCCTCCGCGAGTCGATCATAGATGCGCTCGAGGTCTGTAATGCTCATTGACTGGCTCATAGGTGGTCACTCCCGTTGTGGCCGAGGGCCTGGTTCAATCCATGGCGCAAACGATCGCCTTCCAGTTGCAGCCAGCGCGCGCAGACATGCTGGTCTGGACGCGCCAGATAGGCGGCGCCTGCGTGCTGCACACCGTAACGTGTGCTGAATAGGCGGTCGCAATCGGGCAGAGTCAAGTCGGCGTGTTGCACCTGACAGGCTCCATTCATGGCGATCGCGATCACTTGTATCGGCAGTCCCAGGCGGCGCATAGCCTGGACTTGTGCAACGACCTGGACATCAAGTGCCGCCGCGTCAGTGAAACAAATCAGATGATAAGCGGGCGCCAACTCATCGAAGAAATAGTGTTGCTCTGCCAGACGGACATTCAACAACGGCGCTCCGTTGCGCGGCCCTCCGCTAAACAAGCCGTTATCGTCGTTCACCGCGTTGAGTTGCGAATCGGCATAATCGTGTGCCCTTGAAGTTCGCCAGTGATAGAGCGGGCGAACGAACTCCTGGGTCAACGACAGCGATAGCACCGCATCGCGCAACAGCCGATAACCGGGGCTCGGCGGCGCCATGAACCGCGTGCTCTTGCCGGCTTCTGCAATGATTTCACGAGCAGCCTTGACCCGTTCGTCACTGTAAGACGCCAGCAATCGAGCACCACCAAGACCTTTGATGTGCAGTGCCAGTTTCCAGCCCAGGTCGTGGCAATCCTGAAGTCCGGTATTGGCGCCACGCACACCGAAGATCGGCAACAAATGCGCCGAGTCTCCGGCAAAAATCACTCGCTTATTGATGTACTCCTTCAACGTTAGCGCCCTGGCCGAATACACTGAACTCCAATCCAGCTCCCATTCAGGGTTCTCGACATTGAGCATCGCCAATTGTGCATTTATCCGCTCGCGCAAGGAGTCCGGGTGCAAGGCCTGCTCGGGTGTTTCGTCCGCGGGTAACTGGTAGTCGATGCGCCAGATATCTCCGGGCTCTCGGTGCATCAAGACGGTGTTGCCGGGGTTCCAGGAAGGATCGAAAAACGCGAGGCGCTCGGTCGGAAAATCGAGTTTGATACGGATGTCAGCAATCACGAACCGTCCTTCATAAGACGCCCCTTCAAGCTTGAGCCCCAACATCGAGCGCAACCCGGAACGGGCGCCATCAGCGGCCACCACCCAATCGGCCAGCAGGGTATAGGCATCCCCCGGTGTATCGACGTGCAACCTTGCGTGGTCGGTTTCCTGCTCGATATCGATGACTTTATTGCCCCAGCGCAATTCGATCAGCGGTTGTGCCTGGGCAGCCTCCACCAGATGTTGCTCGAGATACTGCTGTTGCAAGTTGGTCATTGGCGCAAAACGATCATGCTCGTCCACAGGTGCTTCCATGCGAAAAACCCGTTGGCCGCGGTAGTACGAGTTTCCGAAGCGCCAGGGCAGGCCCTGCTCGGATACCGCTTCGGATACCCCCACTTGCTGGAAAATCTCCATGGAGCGGCGAGTGAACACAATAGCGCGGCTCCCTTCACAGACTTGCTGCTGGGCTGCCAGAACAATGCTTTTGATACCGTATCGCGCCAGTTCGAGCGCCAGCGTCAGGCCAATGGGGCCAGCACCCACAATCGCTACGGGCGAGCGATTGATGATGCCTGGGGATGGCACGAAAGCAGGATAAACCTGATAGGGAAAATACAGAGATTGATGGGGTACAGTTTGAGGCTGATGCATGGTCCGGTGGCTCCCGGTTTATTGTTATCGGAGACAAATGTTGCCTTCGAACCACTCTAAACCCGAGCGTTCAGAAAGATGTCCCCCTCAGGGGACATCTTTGTGAATGCTCACATTGGTTGCAGGTGATAGTGCTCGAGAAGACTGCGCAACCCGGTGATTCATCGGCCATGATTGGTGCTTGCCTGGCATTTGCCGACACCGACCTGCAGCGTGTGCAGGCTATTGAAGAATCGTCGCAATTGCTATTTGACGACCTGGTCAAGCGGTACACCGATTAGCCGCTGCAAACCTGCCAGCGGCTCAAGGACAACGGCGTGGTTTTTTATTGATGTCATTGCGACGTCTTCGCCGGCAAAGACAACGAACAGCTGTTTCTCGGGGCGTGACCGATAGCCAGTGGCAGAGCTTCTGTCTGGCCCTCGGCTTCCCCTGACTCGACGCTGACCCGGCCCCACGCAAAATAACCAGCGGATCGTAGCGCGTGATTGGCTGGTAAAAGAGTGCCGATCGACTGGCAAGCATGAGCCAGGCAGCCACACCCGCGAACTGCGGGTGCAAATGGGTTATACCCGTCGCGATACAGAAACGTTGAATGTTGCGGGTGTCGTTAAAGGCTAGCGGGCTTTTCGCGTTTGCCTCTATGTCCAGGACGCAGCGCAAACGGAGTTCTTCGAGTTTTAACGCTGCGATCGGCCGTCGCAGCCATGAGCTGAACTCCGGTACTGATGGCGCCAATGTTTGCCAATCCGAGCCATCTCAACCCTGCACGCACTCTGCGCGATCCTTGAGTTTTTTGTTGGAAAAGTGCTGTGTATTGCGGGTTTTGTTCATTCTTGCGCCGCCGGTTGCGGCTTAACCTGATTCCAGTCGAAGTGTCTTTTGTGAGCGGCACAAGCTGGAGAAGTGAATGAATAATTATAAGAGTAATGATTGGCTCGGCCTGAACGCCGCTGTGTGTGTGGTGACAGGAGCCGCAGGCGGCATCGGTGCAGTTGTCGCGCGTGAACTGGTCAAGCAAGGTGCCTCGGTTGTATTGCTTGATCTTGATCTGAGCAAATGCGCCGAACTGGCTGCGAATTTGAGTGAGCACAGTGAGGCGTCCGTCAGCGCTTTGGCCTGTGATATCGGTGACCCGGACAGTGTTCGGCAGGCTGCCAGGCAGGTGCAGGAACGCCATGGTCGTTGCGATATTCTGGTCAACAACGCCAGCGTCCTGCGTGCGGCGTCCCTCGAGAAGATAACGCTTGAGCAATGGAATCAGGTGCTCTCGGTCAACCTGAGCGGCTACTTACTCTGCGCCCAGGCATTCGGGCAGCAAATGCTTGCTCAAGGCAGTGGACGCATCATTAATATTGCCTCTATCGCCGCCCATTCGCCGCAGCCCTGGAGCGGCGCTTACAGCACTGCCAAGGCCGGGGTCGCGATGCTTTCCCGCCAGTTTGCGGTGGAGTGGGGGGACCGCGGCATCCGCAGTAATGCCATTTGTCCCGGTCTGATCCGCACCCCCTTGTCAGCAGCCTTCTATGCCGACCCCGACATTGAACGGCAACGTAGCGCCATGACTGCCAGTCGCCGCATTGGCGAGCCGCAGGATATTGCCGATGCCGTGTTGTTTCTGGCTAGCGCTCGATCCAGCTACATCAACGGTGCCGAATTGGTAGTGGATGGCGGTTTTGAAAGTATGCCGATGGCATTGTTGCCGCGGCCAGGCTTCGAAGGGGGACGACCATGAATCGGGTGTGCGATGTGGTTGTCATCGGAGCCGGAGCAGGTGGACTCAGTACTGCGATCGTCGCGAAAAAGGCCGGCCTTGATGTGATTGTCATTGAAAAAGCCGATGTCTTTGGCGGTACCACGGCATTTTCTGGCGGGGTACTGTGGATTCCCGGCAATCATCTTGGCAAGTCGCAAAACAGCGGCGACAGCCTCGACTTGGCCCGAACCTATTTGCGTCATGAGGCCGGCAAGCATTACGACGCACCGGCAGTGGAGGCGTTTCTGGAGAACGGCCCGAAGATGGTCGAGTTCTTCGAGCGCGAGACCTGCGTCAAGTTTGTGCCCACTTTGTATCCGGACTATCACCCCGATGCCCCCGGGGGGCTCGACATCGGCCGTTCGATCCTCGCCGCGCCGTTCGATATTCGGGAGCTAGGGGCTGATATGAAACGGTTGCGGCCACCGCTTAAAACCATCACGTTCATCGGCATGATGTTCAACTCCTCCAACGCTGATCTCAAACACTTCTTTAATGCTACGCGCTCGCTGAAGTCGTTCATTTACGTGGCCAAACGGCTGGGTACGCATATCCGCGAGATGATCATGTATCGGCGCGGTACCCAGGTGACCAGCGGCAATGCCTTGGCCGCGCGACTGGCCAAGTCGGCGCTTGATCTCGACATTCCTATTTTCACCGGGGTCGCCGCTCGGCAATTGCTCAAGGATAAAGATCGGATTACAGGTGTGCTGGCTTCTGGCGCGCAAGGCGAGTTTCGGATCGAAGCGCGTCGGGGCGTTGTGTTGGCTGGCGGCGGCTTCTCCCATGACGTGCAGCGATTGCGTGAGGCTTACCCTCATGTAAAACGCGGAGGCGAGCATTTTTCGCCCGTCCCCGACAGCAATACTGGCGACGGATTGCGAATGGCAGAAGCGGTGGGCGGCCACGTGGATATTTCTCTGCAAGCAGCGGCTGCTTGGATGCCGGTGTCGAAAGTGCCAACGGGCGACGGACAATACACTGCATTCCCGCACCTTCTGGATCGCTACAAACCCGGCATCATCGGCGTCGATGTCGCGGGGCGACGCTTCACCAATGAGTCCAACTCCTACCATGACGTCGGCGCAGCCATGATCAACAACGACGCGGCGCGCACCCAGACCGCCATGTGGCTGGTGTGCGATGCCCGGACGTTGGGCAAATACGGCCTTGGATTTGCCAAGCCTTCCCCCATGCCTCTGGGTCCGCTGCTACGCAATGGTTACTTGTTAAAGGGCCGTACGTTGGCAGAGTTGGCGCTTAAGGCAGGTATTGACGGGCCAGGGCTGGAGCTAACTATTGCGCGCTACAACCTAGGGGCAAGCGAGGGCAAGGACGCCGAGTTTGGTCGTGGGACGACAGCCTTCAACCGCTTCCTGGCAGATCCTCAGCACCAGCCAAATCCATGCGTGGCGCCGATCGGTACCGGACCTTACTACGCGGTCAAAGTGGTGATGGGCGACTTGGGCACCTTCGATGGTCTGCGCACCAGCACCGTTGGTGAAGTATTGGACCAAAAGAACAGGCCGATCCCAGGGCTTTATGCGGTGGGCAACGACCGCGCCAGCATCATGGGCGGCAACTACCCCGGCGCCGGTATCACCCTGGGACCGATTATGACATTCGGTTTCATCACCGGCCGTCATTTGGCCAACATCTCTTTGGGCGCTGAAACCCTCAAAAAGGAGCACGTCGCATGATCCTGTCCAAGCCCATTGTTGACCATCGCATCTACACCATCGTCCCCCGCGCAATGCCTGAGTTTCTCAAGGCGTTCGACCAGTTGGCGATGCCTCTTCTGCTCAAGCATTTGGGCGAGCCGCTGGCGTTCTACACCAGCAGCATCGGCCCGCTGAACCAAGTGGTTCATCTATGGGGTTACGAAAGCCTCGACGATATGGAAAAACGCAGCATGGCCCGTGATAGCGATCCGGACTTCGGGGCTTATCTACAGGCGACCCGTCATCTGATCGTGGCTCAGGAAACACGCATTATCAAACCGGTGTACTTCGCCAGTTTGAATCCTTCCAAATAAGCGACCTGCACGATTGAGTCACCACAATAATAAGAATGAGGGACACTCGATGGACCAGCAAAAATCGATTGATGTGTGTGAGTGGATCGATGCTCACCCGGTGGGTCGCTTTCAGAAATGGGTTGTATTCTTTGGCTTTTTGATCATCGCTCTGGATGGTTTCGACGTCGCCATCATGGGCTTTATCGCACCGCAATTGAAAACGGAATGGGGGTTGGGGCCGCAGGCGTTGGGTCCGGTACTCAGCGCCGCGTTGATCGGGTTGGCGGTCGGCGCGTTGACGGCCGGGCCGCTGGCTGATCGCTATGGGCGCAGGATCGTATTGCTATGCAGTATCGGCCTGTTTGGGGGGCTGACCATCGCGACAGCCTTCGCCCCGGATGTGCAAACCTTGGTCGCTTTGCGCTTTTTGACCGGCCTTGGTCTGGGCGCCGCTATGCCGAACGCAAGTATCCTGGTCAGTGAGTACGCCCCGGCGCGCAGCCGTTCATTCTTGATCACCCTTGCTTTCTGTGGCTTCTCGTTAGGGGCGGCGGTGGGAGGTTTTGCCAGTGCCTGGATGATCCCGAATCTGGGCTGGCAAAGTGTGTTGGTAATGGGCGGTATCTTGCCGTTGCTGGTACTCCCCATCCTGTATTTCAAACTACCGGAGTCTGTCCCCTTTCTGGTGTCGCAGCATGCGGCGCCTGAACGTATTCACGCCATCATGAAGCGACTGGCGCCAGAACTGATGACTGCGGATTTAACGTTTGTGATGCCCCCGCAGAGCAAATCGGCGGCTGGGGCCGTGGGTCTGGTGCTGTCGCGGCGCTATCTGTTTGGCACGTTGATGCTGTGGATCGGCTACATCATTGCCCTGTTTATGGTTTATCTCTTTAGCGGCTGGTTGCCGACACTGATAAAAGAGGTCGGCCAATACAGCGTTGCTGACGCGGCTGTGGTCACCGCGATCTTTCAGGTCGGTGGTCCAGCAGGTGCAATTTTCGTGGGCTGGGCGATGGATCGCTGGGGCATGCGTAACGTTTTGACGCTTGCATTTCTGGGCTGCGGCTTCGCGATTTTTGCCATCGGCCAGTCCACAGGTCATTTTGTTTTACTGTGTGCAGTGGCCTGTCTGGTCGGGTTCGGGCTCAACGGGGTGTCCGTGGGCATGAACGCATTGGCGGCCAGTTATTACCCTACTCAAGCCCGCGCCACGGGCGCCAGCTGGATGAGCGGGGTCGGTCGCATCGGTGCTGTTTTGAGTGCATTTGCAGGTGCGCAGATGCTCAGTCTTGGTTGGTCGCTGGCTGAAATCTGCATGACGATGCTGATTCCGGCTGCGGTTGCCGCGCTGGCGATTTATTGCCAGTGTCGGCATGGCTCTCGATTGACTGCACCCTTGGAGTCGGCTGAGAAGGTGGCTTTATCATGAGCGCGCCTACACACAAGGGAAAAGTGGTAGTGATTACGGGGGCCGCATCGGGCATTGGTGAAGCTACCGCGCGCTTGCTGGTTGAAGAGGGAGCACAGGTCGTGCTCGGGGACATTGACAGCGCGGCACGGGAGGTGGCGGCGAGCCTGGGCCGCGACGCACTGTTTGTGTGCACCGATGTCACTGACCCAGACAGTGTGGCGAGGTTGATGACCTCGACGGTGGAGCATTTTGGCCACCTGGATGTTTTGGTCGCAAATGCTGGCATCCCCGAAGCCAAAAGCCCCATTCATGAGTTGGATCTGGCTGCCTGGCAACGGGTGATCGACATCAACCTAACGGGCGTGGCCTTGTGTAATCAATACGCGATCCTGAGAATGTTGCAAGGCAATGGAGGCGCAATCATTAATATGGCCTCCATCCTCGCCCATGTAGGGCAAGCCAATAGTCATGCTTACTCGGCTTCGAAGGCTGGCGTTGTGAACCTCACGCGTAGCGTAGCCTTGACCTATGCCCAGCAAGGCATTCGTGCCAATTGCATTTCACCTGGGTATGTGGAAACGCCATTGTTGAGCAGGCTGCCGCAGTCCCTTTTGGCCGCTATTGTGGCAAGACAGCCCATAGGACGCTTGGGGCAGCCGATTGAAATTGCGCGGGTGGTGTCGTTTTTGGCCAGCAGCGCGGCATCAATGATCACCGGGGCCTGCATTAATGCGGATGGTGGGTATACGGCGGTATAGCGACGCTGATGATTCAATCCCTGGCAGCCCTTCGAAGTCTCGGCTCGGGGCTGCCACCCTCAACGGTTCATCGACTGCTGGAACCTGTCAGGCAAAGATGAGCGGCGCAAGACACGAAAAAATACTCCACACTTTTCGGGCCAAGCCAGTGATGCCATCGGTCTCTCTGGCTCTGTGCCTGCGGCTGGAAAAGTGCCCAATACCTCAACGTGCGCGCGGCATTGAGCAAGCTATCGCCTTCCACGGATCACACTGGCCGAGCGCACTGAGGTTGAGCGTTCACTGGCGCGAGGCTTGGGCTTGCAAGCGAAACTCGCTGGGGCTGAGCTGGGTGTGTTTGCGAAAGAATCGGCTGAAGTAACCGACATCAAGATAGCCGATGCTGTGGGCGATTTGCTTAACGCTCTGCGATGAATGGGCCAGCTCGCGCTTGGCCTCAAGGATCAGCCGCGCGTTCAGCAGGGTCATTGGCGTCATTCCCAGTTGCTCATGACATAGTCGCCCTAGGGTTACGACGGTGATACCGAGGCGACTGGCGTACTCATTGAGCGACAGGTGTTCGCGAAAGTGTTTATTCACCAATTCGCGAAAGGCAATGATCTGCTGGCTGCGTCGATCGTGATGGTGCGCAGGCAGGCCGTCGGTGTGCTCGCCCAGGCGCAGCATCTGGATCACCAGTGCGAGCAGTAATGACACACTGCACGCAACGTGCTCCCGCCCTCGGTCGTGATATTCCTCGTACAACGCTCGATACAGCGGCATCAGCGGATTATTGACGGGTTCCCAATGCGGCAGGGCAACGATGCAGGGTTTCTGGATCTGCGGCAAAAGGTGGGGGGAGAGCACCTGGATGATGTTTTCCAGCGGGTGCTGGACGGCTGTGATCACATGCCCGTCGACCCGCCCGTGCCAGGCGAAGCCGTGGACAATTTGTTCAGGGATGAATAACAAACACGGGGCCTTGACCTCGACCCGCTGGTTGTCGAGCAGTACTTCGCCTTCGCCGCTTTGCAGGTAAAGCATCTGAAACAGCCCGTCGTGTCGATGGGCGGCGATCTCCCAGTTGTAACTGCCGGAGCGGTGTGAGATTGATTCAACATGCAGGAAGTCATGCCAGACGGGTGGCGTCGACTCGCCGTACAGGGCGTAGTAGGGAATCTTGTTCATTATATTTATGTTCTACGAGAGTACCTGCTTTCTACCTTAACGAAGAATTTGGGTGTTGGCCAATACCCACTTAATTTGTTGTAAACGTCTCTACGATTGTTGGTTTTGTCCATTCTTGTGGGGGCTGCCGTACTTCTATTCTCGATTTGGGTCACTCGCTCTAATGTAATGATTTAACAGATGATTAATGTCCGGTTATAGGCGTGAATCCGTCTTCCTGCAGATTGTAGTGCGGTCACTCAGCACCTTGTATTGGCCATTCGTGAGCGTTACAAGAAGGTCGGAAACTCGTTTTCGGCGTGAAAAAACAATACTCATGAATGAGCGATTATCGTAATAAGATTCTGCGGCATGATGACACGCTGGCTGTATCTGGTAGTTGCAAGATAATCATCATTCGCTTTAAGTTCTAAGCGAGCCCATCAAGACTCATTGGGCAATGTCACTCTTTTCTTTTGCCTCTGCTTTGCTTCTGTCAGTTACTTGCACTCGCGAGGCTTTGGCGGGTAGCCATTGACACTGAGCGCCGTTCCATCCAAATGCCAAATCCCGCTGACGATGCTTTCAAAATCAGGTCGTCAGCGTTTATTGATGGATGTCTCCCCGTCCACTGTTTGGCCGGCAAGCACTTTTGCGGCGATGTAACCAAAGGTCATGCCCGGACCGAGAGTGATGCCACCGCTTGGGTAATGGCCATTCATGATGCTGCTCATGTCATTACCCACGGCAAATAGCCCCGCAATGGGCGAACCGTGTTCGTCTAATGCGCGTGCGCAGGCATCGGTCTTCAGACCGGCGAAGGTGCCGAGGCTGCCGGGTACCAGCTTAACCGCGTAGAACGGCCCTTTGCGCAGGCTGCCCAGAGACGGGTTTGGCCCGTGCAGAACTTCCCCTTGGGCTTTGTTGTAACGCGATTCTCCTCGATGGAAGAGCGGGTCGCGACCTTCTTCAGCCCCCAGGTTGAAGGCACTGACGGTGGCTTCCAATTGTTGCCCATCGATGCCGCATTGGCGTGCAAGCTCGATCAACGTCGGGGCCTTGAACAGGTAACCTTCGCGCACGTACCGTGCAGTGGGGAACGGAAAGGGTTTGGACCAGCCCAGGCCATAGCGACGTTGAGCGGGGTGATCGCAGATCAGCCAAGATATCGGGGTTTCTCCCGAACCGGTGGCTTCAAACAGTGCGCACATGTAGTCATGGTAGGAGTCGGCCTCGTTGACGAAGCGTCGGCCATCCTGGCGCACGGCGATGAACCCGGGTTTGGCTCGTTCCATCAGGTGCGGAAAGCCGCTGAACCCACCATCTTTGCGCTGCACACGCGACACCGGTGCCCAAGCGGCGGCATGGGCCAGATCGGATGCTACGCATGCCCCGACGCTTTCGCCCAGGCGCAGACCATCTCCGGTGTTGCCCTTGGGCGC
The DNA here is from genome assembly GCF_044762555.1 of Pseudomonas sp. NPDC096917. Lineage (NCBI taxonomy): Bacteria > Pseudomonadati > Pseudomonadota > Gammaproteobacteria > Pseudomonadales > Pseudomonadaceae > Pseudomonas > Pseudomonas sp. NPDC096917. The sequence continues at coordinate 123,556 of NZ_JBIWEO010000011.1, forward strand.
TGCGCTGAGATGCTCGGTGCCATGGGGGGCATGCCTGAACAGGCGGGCGATGCGCTGCTGGTCGTGGGGGAAACCACCGCAAGCGAGCACGACCCCACGCCGGGCCTGAATCTCGATCAGGCGTCCGGCAGACTCGACTCGCGCCCCGACCACGCGCTCACCGTCACGCAGCAGTTCGCGCACGGGCGTGTCAGTCAGCAGGCGGACCTTACATTCCAGGGCGCTTTTGAGCAGACGGGCAACCAGTGCATTGCCGTTCACCAGGTGCATGCCCCGGCCATGACACAGCAGATCGCGGGCGTGGCGCAACAGGCGTTTACCGGCGTAGAGCAATGAAGACGGTGACCGGCGCGCATTGAGAAAGTGATTGAAGTCGACACCGCCGGCAATCCCCATTCCTGCCAGGCTGATCACGTCGAGCGGGCGTCGGAGTTTGTTGATCCAGGGGCCAAGGCGACGACCGTCAAAGGGTTGTGCACAGACCGAGCGGCCACCTTGAGCGTGGCCTTCGCTGGCGTGAAAGTCAGGCATCTTGCTACCGGAGAAAAACTGCACCTCTGTATGGCGTTGAAAAAAATCGACCATTTTCGGGCCTTGTTCCAGGAACGTTTCCACACGAGGGTCGAGCACTTCGCTGTGCAGTTCACGACGCAGGTAAATCCGCGACTGCTCCACGTCTTCAACTATCCCGTCGGCGATGGCCAATGGGTTACGCGGAATCCACAGCCAACCGCCCGACCACGCGCTGGTACCGCCTAGCTGCGGCTCCTTTTCCACCACGATGACATTGAGGTTCAATTGCGCTGCCGTCACTGCTGCTGCGAGGCCAGAGGCACCAGAGCCGACGACTAGAACATCACAAAGCAGGGGATCGCTGATGTGCATAGGATTTACCGCGAGAGTGAATGAGATTCGCCGCTCCCGTCCAGAAGCGGCGCAACGCTGCAACGGAGGTTATTTAAGCGGGGAAAAGTCGGTCGGACGCAGCAGGCGTGACTCCAGCGTCACCACCGCATCCAGCGCCTTGTTTTGCCGCGCGAAGTCCTGCCAGCGCACATCTGCCGCCATGGCGTTGCGGCGTGCCATGCGATCGTCAAGGCTGGCGTAGCCCCAAATGTGTACCACTTGATTGACCTCACCGATTTCGGTGGTGAAGAAGCCAATCAGATTGCCTAAGTGTTCCTGCTGCACGGCCAATGCTGCGCTTTTGTACAGGGCAAGCCAGTCGCCCAGCTTGGTTGGTTTAATCGTGTAGGTGCGCAGTTCGTAATACATGGTGTTCTCCAGTGCAGGATGGTTGTGTCGGGCGTTGATCGAGTCGACGGTCGATACCTTGTTCGGCAGGCCGGTGATGGCCGGCGGCCCCGCAACCCAGGGCAATCACGTCATAGGTCAAGTCGGCACCGGCAGGCGTCAGGGCAGTCGAAGTGTTCATTGTTATGGCCTGTTAAGGACAAGGCCGCAGCATCAGATCTCCAGCGGAGTCACACCTATGAAGTGACCCAGGTTGCCTAACTGCGCCAGGGCCATTTGCGGCCCGGTCTGAATTGGGCAGCCGCGGTTTCGGGCAAAGGCGAGAAACGGCGTTACCGTCGGTGATGTCACGACATCGGCCACCAGGGTTTTAGCGTTCAGGGTTTTCATCATGGCCGCCGGTAATGGCATGGGACCGTCATCGCGTGTTGCACTCATGCCGACGGGTGAGGCATTGACGACCAGGTCGAAGTGTTCAAGCGAGGCCAGGCAGGCACTGATCACACTATTCGGGAAAGCACTGCGCAAGAGGTCTCCTAGCGCCTCGACGCGTTCATGACTGATGTCACTGATCACCAAATGACTGACCCCGGCTTGGCACAACGAATACGCAATTGCGCTGCCGACGCCGCCAGTGCCGATCACCAGGGCCTGTTTGTTTTTTGGATTGAAACCCTGCTGGCGAGCAGCGTTGAGAAAGCCTTCTCCGTCAACGATATCGCCCACCAGTCGACCGTCGGGTTCGCGGCGAATGACATTGACCGAGCGCAGCGCCGCCGAGCGTTCACTGACGCTGTCCAGGCGGCTGGCCAGCATTTGTTTGTAAGGTACGGTCACCACGCACCCGCGCATGTTTTGCCAGCCTCGCAGGGTCTGGACGAAGTCATCCAGAGCTGTCTGTGCAAGGTCGATGGCGAGCATGACGATGTTCTGCTGATGGTCGACGAACCAGCGATTGAAGTTTTCCGGCGATTTCACCTGGGCTACAGGTGAACCGACTATGGCGACCAGTTCAGTCGAACCCTGAATCATGTGAGGTACCCGCTTATTGGCTGTGTTGTGGGCCGATACTGCAAGCGGCGAACACAGCGAACAATGGCGCTTGTTGCGGATCGGGTTGATAATCGCATTGTCAGTGCGATAATCGCAGTCAATACGCAATAAAGGGTCCGACTGATGAAGCAACCCAACATCCGCCCACGGGATTTGATCGTCGGTCTACAAAAAGGCCTGGCGCTGTTGCAGTTGTTTTCCCAAGAGCATCCACGCCTGAGCGTGCCTGAAGTCGCGCGCATGGCCGGTATGACCCAGAGCGCCGCCCGACGATTTCTGCTGACTTTGGTACACGACGACTTTGCGCAGACTGACGGCCGTCATTACTGGTTGACCGCCAAGACCTTGCGTATCGGGCAGGCTTATGTCGATTCCGCCGTGTTACCGCGCATGCTGCGGCCCATTGTCGAACAGGTGGCGCGGACCACCCAGGAGCATGTGTCGGTAGGGGTTCGCGACGGTGATGACATTGTGCATGTGGTGCGTAGTCGTTATAGCCATATAACGTCAATGTCGATCCGCCCAGGCTCACGGGTGCCGATGTACTGCACAGGCAGCGGACGGCTGTGGCTCGCGAGTCTTTCGCAAGAAGCGCTTTGCGCTTACTTCAAACGCAATCTGCCCTTGGCCATGACGCCTTATACCGTCACTGACGAAGCACTGATCCGCCGCGAAATCACCTTGGCGGGGGAGCGTGGTTACGTGATGGTGGATCAGGAGTATGAAGTGGGTATGCGGGTGCTGAGCGTGCCGCTGATTGATAGAGAAGGGCAATTACAGGCAACGTTGACGTTGACTACTCACGCGTCGCGTATGAGTGTCGATGAGATGCGCGAAAGGTATTTGTCGGCCCTGTATGAAGGGCAGGCGCTGCTGCGGCCGATCATGACGCTTTGAATTTCAAGGGTGGATGGCGCGGGCGTGAATGTGAAACGCATCACTTTGGCTAATGCCCAGTGCGCGCCCCCCCCTGATGCAGCAGGGCAAGTGCTTCACCCCATCAGCGAGACAGGTTGATTATTCAGCCAATGCCTGGGTATATCCACCCCACACAATCGCTTGCGCCACGATGACACTCTGCCCATTGAAGGTGGCTGAAGGGCTACCATAAAGCTGATAGCCCATCTGCAATGCAGCACTCACACGGTGACAGAAGGCAGCATCATCTGGGCCTGTGAGAATACGATAAATGGGTAGATCGTCGGGTGGTAAGTTCATGTGCGGGGCGGCTCCAACATAGGGTCATTCTGACATTCAAGAGGCTATTGGCAGGTACAGGTTCGCGGTTTGAAACGCGAGCGTGTCCTGAGTGGTGAAGTCGATTACATCATGACGTGTTGTCCAATTCATGATGGCGTGGTCAGCGAAAACGGAAGGCGCAGCTCTTCGACAGATGCAGTCTCCCGGCCGCACATTTCGTCGTGCACGCATTGCTGCACCAGCACGCAAGGAAATGCCGGCACAGCATGCAGCAAGTCACGCAAGTGGGTGATCGAACGCAGGTGCATCGGCTTGGCCGCATTATCAAGTAAGGTGAACTGGCCTTGATCCGAGCGGATTCGTGCCAGATAAAAACCACCTTCGATGGACAGCAGCTCCAGCTCGCGTATTTCACTGTTGGTCGCACGTTCGATGAGGGTTTGCAGGTTCATGCTTCACTCCTTGCCTACCAGGGTAGGCGTTCTCCATCATAGGCAAAGAAATGGCCACTGTCGGCCGGCGTCAACTGGTCAATCAAGGTCAGTAATTGGGCCGCGGCAACATCTGCCGGACGGGCGCTGGAAGCACCGCGAAAAGGTTGCGACAATCCCGAAACAACCGTACCGGGGTGCAGACTGAGCAAGCGGCTCTGCGGGCGAGTACGTGCCAGCTCAATGGCGGCGGTCTTGATCAGCATGTTCAGCGCAGCCTTGGAGGCGCGATAGGCGTACCAGCCGCCCAAACGGTTGTCGCCAATGCTCCCGACCTTTGCCGACAGCATCGCCATCGCCCCCCGCGGTTCGAGCAGCGGCAGAAAGTGGCGCAACACCAGTGCTGGCCCCAGTGTGTTCACTTGAAACACGGCCTGCAGGGATTCCTGCTCGATTGCGCTGAAGCTTTTTTCGGGTTTGATCCGGTCGCGATGGAGCAGGCCGGCAGCGTGCACGATCAGTTGATACGGCGCTTCGGCTGCCAGTGCGGTGGCGGCGTCAGTAATCGTTTCAGGTCGTTCAAGGTCTAGCTCGGGAACGGTATGGCGCCCCAGCTCGCGAACCCCGGCGCAGCGTGGATCCTTTTTGAGTTGTTCGCAAAATGCCGTGCCGAGGGCTCCACTGGCGCCGATTACCAGCGCGCGATAACCGTCGCCGAGCGAAGTCATGGTCCATGCGCTGTTCATTGGCTCGCTCCCGCGTCTTGGCGACGGAAGAACAACGTCACCTGACCGACCTCTACCCCGAACTTGGACATACGGGTGCGGTTGATCAATGTGTCCTCATCCATCAAGTACATCCAGTCGTCCATGCTCATTTCGTAGGTAGAGTCGTCGACCGGCAGGTTCAGGCGATAACGCCAGTGCAACGTGTTTCCAGCGACTTGGCCCTTGGCCACATCCACCACATCATCCGCGCGGCCGCTCCAGCGCCCCTCGCCTTCAGGCGTGAGGGTCCAGACGCGGCGTTGGCGGGTACCGTCGCTGTACAGGAAGCGCTCGTCGAGAATCAGGTTATTACCCTCGCGACGGCTAACGATGTTGACCTCAAAACGCTTGGCCACCTCACCGCTGCGCTTCTGAAACATCCCCCAGGCTTTGACGGGCTGGCTGAAAAAATGCTCCAGATTCAATGCCGGTTGCTGATCCGCATAACGGGCGACATCTACACTGGTGCAGCTCGCGACGTTGAGTACCAGTGCCAGTAACAGCAGAAATCGAGTCATTGCCATACTCCCTGAAGTACCCAGATGATGCGGGTGAAGTGTCGAACTACGAGGTTATACAGTTAGTGTTCTGTGTATAGGTTTATCGGCGTCCGATCAACTGAAGGAATTCCTGGCGCGTCGTCGAACTATCACGGAAGGCGCCGAGCATGACGGACGAGGTCATGACCGAATTCTGCTTCTCTACGCCGCGCATCATCATGCACATGTGCCTGGCTTCAATGACCACCGCCACACCCGCGGCATCGGTGATCTGCTGGATGGCTTCAGCAATCTGGCGAGTGAGGTTTTCCTGGATCTGCAGGCGACGCGAGAACATGTCTACCACCCGCGCGACCTTCGATAGCCCCAGCACCCTGCCGGTGGGTATGTACGCCACATGCGCCTTGCCGATGAAAGGCAGCATGTGGTGTTCACACAAGGAGTACAGCTCGATGTCGCTGACAATCACCATTTCATCGCTCTGCGACTCGAACAAGGCTCCGTTGGTGACGTCTTCCAGGCTCAACGTGTAGCCATTGCACAGATACTGCATCGCTTTGGCGGCACGCTGGGGCGTGTCTAACAGTCCCTCGCGCTCGGGGTTTTCACCGAGGCCGACGAGGATTTCACGGTAATGACTGGCTAATAGTGGGTTCATTCAAGTTCTCGCGGCGGTGCTGTGCGTGGGTGCTAATCCAGAGCTAAATACTTGTACGAAGTTAAATAGCTTGTATAGGTTTTACTTAAGATAGGCTGAAAAAAATCACCTGACAATGAATTGGTAATCTTTTTGTGCAGATGCGAAAACCTCACATCGCCCAGTGCGAGGTTGCTCGCATAGCTGCTGCCTCTTGTAAGACGGGACATGCCATGAGCAATAGCGTGGCAGCCTCTGGTGATCAGAGCCTTGACGTCGCATTCCCAATAGTGGCCGGGGATTGCCGACAGCCGCCTGCCTGAATTGCAACGATGCGATGACTGATTTTCAACACCTTCAGGCTAAGCATCCGCTGTTTTACCAGGCTAAAGGTATGCTCAAAAGGCATTAAAACTACACGCATTCAGCATTAGACGACATTGTTCACGATCCTTAGTCTTCGCCACATTCCTGAGGCGCCTGACGCGCCCGGCATCTCAAAATAATCGAGGAATGGGTGATGTCTGAACGTACGGGTGGCCAGCTTGTCGTTGACCAGTTAACTCAAGAAGGGGTGCAGACAGTGTTCTGCGTTCCAGGTGAAAGTTATCTGCAAGTGCTGGATGCATTACACGATTCACCCATCAAGTTGGTGGTTTGCCGTCAGGAAGGTGGTGCGGGTTACATGGCTGACGCCCACGCTCGAATCACCGGGAACACTGGCGTGTTCATGGTGACCCGAGGTCCGGGTGCGGCTAACGCCATGGTTGCACTGCATACCGCCTGGCAGGACAGCGTGCCTTTAGTCCTCTTTGTCGGGCTTATTCCTCGCGCTGAAACCTACCGTGAGTCCTTCCAGGAGTTTGATCTGGATGGCTGGTTCGGTACGACCAGCAAAGGTGTGTTCCAGGTTGAGCACGCCGAACGTATCCCGGAAATCGTAACCCGTGCCTTTTCGCTGGCGCGTTCAGGTCGGCCAGGACCGGTGGTGATCGGGCTGCCGGAAGATATGTTGCGTGATTGCGTGCAGGCCCAGGCCGTCCCGCCCATCCGCTCCCTGCAAGGTGTGCCCGGACCGCAGGTCATTGCCGAACTGGAACGCCTGTTGGCCGGTGCTCTGAAACCTTTGGTGATACTGGGTGGGGGAGGGTGGACGCCGCTGGCGACCAGGCAGGTCCAGCAGTGGGCCGAGCGCTACGAGTTGCCGGTAGCGGTGGACTTCAATTGCATGGACCTGATCGACCATCGCTCGCCGTCGTACGTCGGGTCGCTTGGCTATGGACGTTCAAGTGCCATGGCCGATGCCTTGCGTGACGCTGACCTGGTGATTGGCATTGGTTCGCCGTTGGGTGACATCGTTACAGATAGCTGGGCGCTGCTCCCGGTGCACAGTCATACAGCCACCTTGGTGACGGTATTGCCCGATACAGACTGCCTGGGTGCAGCGCATCCGCAAGCCTTGCGGATCATCTCGCAAATGCCTGGATTTGCCTGCGCACTCGAGAACTTGACGCCTGCTTCAACACAGCGTTGGGGTGAGCGTACCCGAGCCTTGCGTCAGGAAGGCGAACGCTATCGTCAGCCACCGCCGCTTGGCGGGCGTATTGACCTGAATGTCATTTTCGAGCACTTGCAACAATCCTTGCCAGAGGATGCGATCGGCACTTGGGGCGCGGGTAATCATGCCGGATGGGCCGGGCGCTACCTGCGCTTTAACGGTTATCCAGCGCAATTGTCGCCACGCAACGGTTCAATGGGCTACGGGGTTCCAGCGGCTATCGCGGCTGCCCTTGCACATCCGCAGCGGCAAGTGGTCTCCGTGGCTGGCGATGGCTGTTTCATGATGAACGGCCAGGAGTTGGCGGTGGCCCGAGGCCTGGGATTGAAGCCGTTGATTATCGTGTTGAACAACGGCATGTACGGAACCATTCGCACCCATCAGGAAATTCATCACCCACGACGTATCAGTGGCACCGATCTGGTCAACCCGGATTTCGCCGCCTACGCCCGCGCATTTGGTGGGCACGGTGAAGTGGTGACCGAGACTGAACAGTTCGCCAGCGCGCTTGATCGTGCTCTGTCCAGTGACACGTTCAGCATTATCGAAATACGCATTCCTCAGGACCTGTTGGGTCCGGATATGCGCATGAGCGATCTGCACCGCTGATTGTCCTTCCTCTCTCGTTAAGGAATTTCCATGGCTCAATTGACCCATGCTCAATGGCAGCAACGTGCGTTGTCGCTGTCGATTGAAACTCGAGCATTTATCGACGGGCATTACACTGCGGCGTCGAAGGGTGCCACGTTCGAATGTGTAAGTCCGGTGGATGGCCGCATCCTCGGTCAGGTGGCAAGTTGTGATGCCGATGACGCGCAACTTGCCGTGGCCGCTGCACGCAAGGCGTTTGAATCCGGGTACTGGTCACGCAAGGCACCGGCTGCCCGCAAGCAAATCATGTTGCGTTTCGCAGCGCTGATCGAGCAACACAGTGAAGAGCTGGCGTTGCTGGAGACCCTGGACATGGGCAAACCCATTGCCCATGCCCTGGGTATGGACCTGGTGGCGACGGTTGACGCGATTCGTTGGAGCGCCGAGGCCATCGACAAGATCTATGACGAAGTGGCCGCCACACCCCATGATCAATTGGGCCTGGTCACGCGTGAGCCCATAGGTGTGGTCGCGGCGATTGTGCCGTGGAATTTCCCGCTGATGATGAGTGCGTGGAAGCTCGGGCCGGCGCTCGCCACCGGCAACTCGGTGATTCTGAAACCTTCCGAGCGCTCGCCGCTCAGCGCGATTCGTCTGGCTCAGTTGGCGCTGGACGCAGGTATTCCTGCAGGGGTGTTCAACGTTTTACCGGGTTACGGTCATACCGTGGGCAAGGCATTGGCGCTGCATATGGATGTCGACACCTTGGTGTTCACCGGGTCCACACGTATCGCCAAACAGTTGCTGGTGAATGCCGGTGAGTCGAACATGAAACGTGTCTGGCTAGAGGCGGGGGGCAAGAGCGCCAACATCGTTTGCGCCGATGCTCCGGATCTGCAGGTGGCGGCGCACGCCGCAGCAGCGGCCATTGCGTTCAATCAGGGCGAGGTCTGCACGGCGGGTTCGCGACTACTGGTGGAGCGAAGCATCAAAGAAGATTTTGTGAACAGGGTCATCGACGCGTTACGGGCATGGGTACCTGGACATCCCCTGGACCCTTCGAGCATGGCGGGTGCAGTCGTCGACCACCAGCACCTTCAGAGTGTCCTGGCGCATATCGATAGAGCGCAAGAACAGGGGGCGATCTTGCGTGGCGGCGGTCGGCAAGTACGCGTTGAAAGTGGTGGTGCCTATGTCGAGCCAACGCTGTTTGACGGGGTCGATAACGCTATGGATATCGCCCGTGAAGAGGTGTTTGGCCCAGTACTCTCAGTGATCGGTTTTGACACTCTGGAGCAAGCGATTGAGATCGCCAACGACAGTCCTTACGGTCTGGCAGCAGCAGTCTGGACGTGCGATCTGTCGAGGGCGCATCTGGCCGCCAAAGCCCTGCGAGCGGGTAGTGTGTGGATCAACCAATACAGTGGGGGTGACATGACAGCCCCGTTCGGAGGCTTCAAACAGTCGGGTAACGGTCGCGACAAGTCGCTGCATGCATTCGACAAATATACCGAGCTTAAAGCCACCTGGATTCAGCTGTAGCAGCGTGTGATGGCCTGTTCGATGGCGTCACGCTCGAGCAGGTTTGCAAGTCAATTTTTGCTGATCAATACCATGCTGTTTGAGCATTGATAATCTAGCAAATCAGCATTGGACGGCATGATCGGCTGAATTTACGCTCCTCCCACATCCAGCTATCGGTGGACTTGAACAATGAAAAAAATAAACATTAGTGCGCTTGAGAAAGACATCGTTGCCACGGTTGAGACGCTGCGCAACGAGTCGATCGCCTTGCTCAGTGAGCTGGTATCCCACGCCTCGCTACTGGGTGAAGAGCAATCGGCGCAGAACGTAATGGAAAGAGTGTTTGCCGATGAGCTCCAACTTGAAGTTCAAGCGCTGACGATCGACGAGAGCCAAATCAAGGATCACCCTGGGTATTCACCATCGCTGGTTTCCTATGATGGCCGAGTCAACGTGATCGGCACTCATCGGCCATACGTTGTGCAGGGCAAGTCCATTATCTTCAATGGCCATATCGACGTGGTGCCAGTCGGGGATGAACGACTATGGACCCGGCCGCCTTTCCAGCCGTGGGTTGACGGCGACAAACTGATTGGGCGTGGCGCTTCGGATATGAAGGCCGGCATCGTCAGCTACATCATGGCGTTCAAGGCCTTAAAGCGACTGGGCTACGAGCCGGCAGCCAAGGTTATTCTGCAGTCGGTGATTGAAGAGGAATGCACGGGGAATGGTGCGTTAGCCTGCCTGGTCGCCGGGTACACCGCCGACGCTGCGATCATTACCGAGCCAACAGCGGGTTTGATGACTTGCCAGATGGGGGTGCTCTGGTTATCGCTGGAGATCAGTGGAAAACCGGCACATGCGGCCCAAGCGACGCAGGGCAGTAGTGCAGTGGATTTTGCTTTGGCGATGTTCGCCGGCCTTAAGACGCTGGAAAGTGAGTGGAACGAGCCTGCGAACCGGCATCATTGCTACAGCCACCATCCGAAACCGATCAATTTTAATTTGGGCAAGATTCAGGGCGGTGAATGGACGTCTTCAGTGCCGTCTATGTGCCGTCTGGATGTCCGCATCGGTTTTTATCCGGAAAAAACCGTGGAGCAAATCAAAGCGCAGGTCGAAGCTCGACTCGAAGCGTTGTTCCTTGCGCATCCCGCTCATTCGTCTGCTCAGTACCGTGTCCGTTATGGCGGATTTCAGGCGCAGGGTTGTGAGATCGATATGAACCAACCGGTGATTGCGTCGCTGCAAAAAACCTATGCCGATGTGATCGGCGAGGCACTGCCTCTGGTGACGTTCGAGGGCGCCACCGACGCGCGGTTTTTCAACGTGTACGGGGGTATTCCCGCCACGTGTTACGGCCCTGTCGGTGGCTCCATTCACGGCATTGACGAGTGGGTTTCGATCGACAGCATGATGGATGTCACCAAGGTTCTGGCCGTGTTCATCGCACGCTGGTGCGGCCTCAACCACGCCCAATAAAAAATACAAAAAAGCTTAAGTTCGAGTTTCTGCCTGCCATCACAAAAATTATAAGGCGTTCAGTTATGCATAAGGTTCGTTCGGCACCTCAGGTGGCCGGGTCGCTCGCGGCCGCTTTTTTTCTAGGTTCTATGGGAGTTCAGGCCAAGGAAACCGGCTTTGTCGAGGACAGTTCGCTGATGCTCAATACCCGGATGTGGTACTCGCACGAAATCGGCCGAAAGGACACCTACTTTTCCGCGCAGACCTCTGAAGGACGCAAGCCAGTCAGGGACCGGACAGCTTGGCTGGAAGGCTTCAAGCTTGACTATGTGTCTGGGTTCACCCAAGGCACGATCGGTTTTGGCCTTGATCTATCGGCCTATGCAGCTGTTGCGCTGGAGCGCAGCAAACTGGCCACTGCCGGTGGTAGCAATCGCCTGTTGGTCGACAAAAACGGCGACGTGGTGGATGACTGGAGCAAGATTGGCGTGGCAGCGCTGAAATTCAAGGTGTCAGACACGGTGCTCAAGGTCGGCCGACACCAGGTCAAGACGCCGGTGATGGGCTATTCCGATACGCGTACGCTACCGGCGGCTTTCGACGGTGTGTCGCTGGAAAGTCATGAAATTGAAGGCCTGACGATCAAGTCCGGGTACTTCGACAAGGCGACGCCACGTAGCGGCGCCGGCAGTCAGGATTTGTCGCCCAGTTTCGGATCGCGGCTGGTCACCAGTGACTGGGTGGCCTACGCCGGTGCCGATTACCTGGCCAGCAGCGGCTGGCGCGCCAGTGTTTATGCCTCGCGCTTTGAGGACATCTGGGATCGTCAGTACGTGGGGCTGGGGCAAACATTCAAATGGGACGAGATCACCACAGATGTTCAGTTTGACTTCTACAACACCCAGTCCAGTGGCCGGGAATTGGCTGGCACCATTGATCAGCAGGCTTATGGGCTGAGCATCACCCCGACTTACAAAAACCATACGTTGAAATTTGGTTTGCAGCAGATCAAGGGAGATGAATATTTCGACTATGTGGCCGAATCCAATGCGATCAATCTGCCGAACACAATGCTCTCGTACTACAACGGGCCCAATGAACGCTCATTCCAAGTCAATTACATCAATGATTTCACGGCGTACGGCGTCCCGGGCTTCAAGACCATTCTCTGGTACATCAAGGGGTGGGGCATCGATGGCACTCACTATGATGGCGGCCGCAACGGTATCTATTCCTCCGTCCTCAAGCAGAGCGATGAAAGCCACTACGAAGTTGGAACCTTCGTCAGTTATGTCGTCCAGTCCGGACAGCTGAAAGGGGTCAACCTACTCAGCGGATATGCCTGGCATCGCGCGAGTGAAAATCAGTTCGAAGGTAATCTCGAAGAGTTTCGCCTGATCGTCAACGTGCCGTTCAAAATATTCTGAAGCGACGCCGCTCGACAAAACCTATAACAGCCAAGAAATACGGAGTACGCATGAAATCCACCACGCTCCCTGTGAGCTCGACGGATAAACCGGGGGCTGCCCCGGTCAGTCTCGATGCGGCGCAGACACGCAAAATCGTGATCGCCGCCTATATCGGGACTGCCCTGGAGTGGTACGACTTTTTCCTGTTCGGCACTGTGGCGGCGATTGTATTCGCACCGCTTTTTTTCCCGGGCAACGTCCCGGCGATCTCTATCATGGGCGCGTTTTTAAGTTTCGGAGTTGGTTTTGCTGCCCGGCCTCTGGGGGCGGTGATATTCGGGCATATCGGTGACAAATATGGACGTCGCAGCGCATTGGTCATCACGGTGATGATGATGGGGGTAGCCACGACCATGATCGGCTTTTTGCCGACGTACGCCACGGCCGGTATCGTCGCCCCGATTCTGCTGACTATCCTGCGTGCGGTACAAGGGATTGCTGCCGGTGGCGAGTGGGGCGGCGCGACACTGCTGGCGATCGAGTACGCACCACCGAAAAAGCGCGGCTTGTACGCTGCCATTGTGCAGCTGGGTTCGCCGACGGGCACCTTGCTGTCGTCGGGGGCCGTCGCCCTGGCCGCTTCTTTGCCGGGTGACGCGTTCCTGGAGTGGGCGTGGCGGGTGCCATTTGCGGTGTCGATCGTGCTGGTTGGCATAGCACTGTGGTTGCGCTGGAAAGTCGAAGAGACGCCGGCATTTCAACGGCTGGCCAGTGAGAACAAAACCGAGAAAATGCCGGTGCTCGAACTGTTCCGCCAAGTTCCTGGACGGCTCGTGCTGGGCATCGCCACCTACCTGTATTGCAATGCCGGTTTCTTCATCATCACCGCGTTCATGATCAGCTATGTCACCAAGACGCTGAACTTGCCCAGCCACGTCATTCTCACGGCGTTGACCTGTGGAGCGATCATGCAAATGATCACCCTCGTGGTGTCCGGCAAGCTGGCTGATCGGATTGGCTCGACGCAAACGGTGATCATCGGCTACATCATTACCCTGGCTCTGGCTTTCCCGATCTTCTGGCTGGTTGATACGCGTGAACCCATGTACATCAACCTTGCAATGATCCTCGGCCTTGGGTTGTCCACCGTGGCCTACGCGCCGATCGGCAATGTCCTGACCCGGCTGTTTCCCGCGCACTTGCATTACAGCGGCCTGGGGTTGTCGGCCAACCTTTCCGGCCTGATCGCAGGGTTCATGCCGGCACTGGCCACTGGGTTCCTGATGCTCTCGGATGGCAAGTCATGGGGGCCAGCGCTGCTGCTCAGTCTGATCGCGGCCATTTCGCTGAGCGCCACGGTCATCACGTTAGTTGTAACTCGCCATCAGCCTGACTGAGTTTCCCTCAGGGTAATGGGCAACACGCCCATTGCCCTTTTTTTCAACACGTACGGCTTCTCCTGGTTTCTCCAGGCACGGGAGAGGTGTGCCTGTTCGTTAAAGAGAGTTCCCATGAAATCCATCTACCTGCTGTTGTTCGTTTCAATGCTGGCCGCCGCACTCACCCGCACTGCGCAAGCCCGCGAGCCTGATGACTGGGTCAAGGCTGCCGCCTTGCTGGAAGAGCCTGAGGTCATCGCACTGCGGCACACGATCCACCAGCACCCTGAGCTCGGCAACCAGGAGTTTAAGACATCCAGACTGGTCGCTGATCGCCTCAAGGCGCTGGGCATTGAAGTCCGGACGGGGGTCGCTAATACGGGAGTTATTGGCGTTCTCAAGGGTGGCAAGCCTGGTCCGGTGATGGCCTTGCGCGCGGACATGGACGCCTTGCCGGTGCAGGAACCTGTGGGGCTGGCCTTCGCCAGTACGGCTCGGGCGCAATACCAGGGCAAAGAAGTCCCCGTGATGCATGCCTGTGGGCACGATGCGCATACCGCGATTTTACTCGGGGCGGCGAAACTGTTGGCCGATCACCGTGAGCAGATTGCGGGCACCGTGGTGTTCGTGTTTCAACCCGCGGAGGAAGGGGGGGCGAACATCGATAACTTCACCCAGGGCGCCGACATTGGTGCGCGGAAAATGATCGCCGAAGGCGTGCTCGATAATCCGAAAGTCGAGGCCATTTTTGGTCTGCACGTCATGGCCGGGCTGCCGAGCGGACAGATTCGCTACAAACCTGGGCCGACTCTGAACAGTGCCGATGGGCTGCGCATTACCGTAACCGGACGCCAGGTGCATGGCTCCATGCCTTGGAAAGGCGCGGATCCTGTCGTCGCCGGTGCGCAGATGATCACTGCCTTGCAAACGCTCATCAGCCGTCGCGCTGACCTGAGTCAGGGCATGGGAGTGGTGACCATCGGTGCAGTCAACGCCGGTACGGTCGGCAACATCATCCCCGACTCCTTGTCGATGTTGGGCACGGTGCGCACCAACAACAATGAGATCCGCGCCGGCATCCTGAGCCAGTTGCCGCCGATGATCGAACACGTTGCCCAAGCGAATGGTGTTAGCGCCCACGTCGAGCTCGCGGAGTACGCGCCGGTGCTGATGAATGATAAGCGCCTGACTCGCATGATGGCGGCTTCGATGAAAAAGGCGGCCGATGGCAACGCTAAACTCACCCCGAACTTCTCGGCTGCGAGTGAGGACTTTGCCCATTATGCGAACAAGGTTCCTGCGCTGTTTGTATTCCTCGGAGCGACGTCTCCTGACCAGGACATGCTCAAAGCACCTGTCAACCACAGCCCTTTTTTTACCGTTGACGATGCCACGCTCAAGACCGGTGTGCGGGCTCATGTCGAGTTCATTCTGAACTATCCACTGCTCGCTGGTTTGGGGGGAAAGCCGTGATGATCGATCGAGCCAAAATGACACGCCGCACGCTGCTGCGCTGGATAGGCAACACCGCCGGTGCCGCTGCGATGTACCAGGCCATGAGCGCCTTGAGTTTTGCCGGCGAGTCGACTTACGCAGGGGATTTCAAGCTGAGCCAGGCACCGAAAGGTTCAACCGTGCTGGTCTTGGGTGCTGGTCTGGCGGGCATGACGGCTGCGTATGAGCTGCGCCAGGCCGGTTACAAGGTCAAAGTCTTGGAATATAACGCCAAGGCGGGAGGCCGTTGCTGGACCTTGCGTGGCGGTGATCGCTTCACCGAGTTGGGGGGGGCCGTTCAGGAGTGCCGCTTCGATCCGGGCCTGTATTTCAACCCGGGGCCTTGGCGAATTCCCTACCATCACTACGCCATTCTGGATTACTGCAAAAAATTCGAGGTCAAGCTCGAGCCCTTCGTGCAGGTGAACCACAACGCGTTTGTGCATAACAGCCAGGCGTTCGACGCAAAGCCCAAGCGCTACCGCGAAGTCCAGGCCGATTACCAGGGCCATATCGCCGAGCTGCTGAGCAAGGCCGTCAACCAGGGCGCGCTGGATCAGGAAGTCACAGCCGAAGATCGGCAAAAACTCCTGGAAAGCCTGCGGGTCTGGGCTGGCCTTGATGCCGATAATCAGTACCGTCAGTCAACGACCAGCAGCCTGCGCCGCGGCTTTGCCGTGGATGCCGGTGGCGGCCTGATGCCGCCAGCCCAGCCTTCGCCCATCATCGAGCGCCAGGCGCTGCTGCAGTCAGGCATGTGGTTGTACCTGATGGTCGGTCAGTTGCATGAGTTCCAGACCACCCTGTTCCAGCCCGTGGGAGGGATGGACATGATTGCCCAGGCATTCGCCCGCCAATTGTCGGGGTTTATCCAGTTCAATACCAAGGTGACCCGCATCCAGCAGAACGCCGAGGGTGTGAGCGTCACCTGGGAAAGCAGCGAGGGTGGCCAGCCCCGGCAAGAGCAGGCGGATTGGTGCGTTTGCACGTTACCGCTGTCAATCCTGAGCCAGATCCCGATCGACTGCGCCGCGCCGATGCAGGCCGCCATTCGCGCGGTGCCCTACAACGCCTCGGTAAAAATCGGCTTGCAGTTCAAACGACGGTTCTGGGAGCAGGACGAACATATCTATGGCGGTGTGAGTTACACGGACTCACCGATGCAACAGATCGGTTATCCCAATTGCGATTACGGCAGTCGTGGCAAAGGCGTGGTGCTGGGGGGCTATCTCTGGGAGAACAACAACGCTTTCGAGTTTACGGCCATGACACCTGAAGAACGCATCAAAAAGGCTGTGGAGTACGGCGCTCAAGTTCACCCGCAGTACCCGGCCGAGTTTGACAACGGCATCGCGGTGGGTTGGCATCGTGTGCCTTGGAGCAACGGGTGTTATGGGGCCTGGACCGAGGCTTCGCGTAACGCTCACTACAACAATCTGTGTCAGATCGATGGCCGCCTGGTCCTGGCCGGGGAGCATGCCTCGCGCCTGCCGGCCTGGCAGGAAGGCGCCATCCTTTCAGCACAGGATGCGATCACCCGTCTGCATGCGCACATTGTCGCCCGTGCGAGCGCGAAGGTCTGAGGAGCAGTACATGAAACGACTTTATCCAGCCTTCTTGTTGATCATGTTGGCGAGTGCCCACGCCCATGCGCTGGACCCGCAAGTGTCCGCTCCGGGCGAGCATTTTGAGCAACGAGAGGGCGAGAACCTGTTCAAGGCCATCTGCCAAGGCTGTCACATGGCCGAAGGTCAAGGTGCGCACGGTGCGGGAGCCTATCCGGCCCTGGCCAATAATCCGCGTCTCTCTGCCGACGCCTATCCGGTGTTCATGGTGGTTCAAGGGCAGGGTGGCATGCCTGCCTTCAAGAACTTCCTGGACGACGAACAAATCGCCGCGGTAGTGACCTACATCCGCACCCACAACGGCAACTCATTCAATGAGCCGGTCAACATGGCAACGGTAAAAGCATTAACCGGCCGCTGATTTGACCCATCGCAAAGAGAGAATCTCAATGTTTTATCACGCCATCCATCAAACGCTCGCCGTTGGTCTGGGACTATGTATGCTGATCACTCAAGCCGATGCCGGTGAATTAATCCGTCACAAAATACCTGACACCGATTTTCCAGTCGCCTTGGCGATCGAGATTCCGGCAAACTCTACGCTTGTGAATTTCAGTGGGGCGGTGCCGGCGGTTATCCATGCCGATGAGGACAAAAACACAGTCGCCGCCTATGGCGACACCCAGGCGCAGACGGTCAATGTGTTGCAGGGTATCGAGAGGTCGCTCAAGCGTCTTGGCCTGGGCATGGGTGATGTGGTGAAAATGCAAGTTTACCTGGTGGGAGATCCGGCAAAGCAAGGCAACATGGATTTTGCCGGTTTCATGAAGGCGTACACCGGGTTCTTCGGTACTGCGCAACAACCTCTGCTGCCAACTCGTTCAGTGTTTCAGGTGGCCGGCCTTGCCAACCCGGGTTATCTAGTTGAAATAGAAGTCACGGCGGTCCGTCGCTGACCGATTGAGTTGTTAAAAGCGCAGCCATCGTCCAGCGCTACTTTTCAGGAGTGCACAAGGGTAAAGGCGCCATGAACTTAAGACGTGTCGAGTGTTTTCTCGCCGTAGTCGATTTTGGCACGGTGACCGCTGCCGCCCTGCACTTGCATATGGCGCAGCCAGCCCTGAGTCGCCAGATACAGAGTTTTGAAGGCGAGCTGGGTTTCAAGCTGTTCGATAATCAGCGCAATCGCCTGCTGCTAACGCCTGCCGGGCGCGAGTTGGTGCCATTGGCACGCCAACTGATAAGCAACGCGCGGTCGGTAAAGACGGCGGCGCAGAGCTGGTCCAAAGGGCATATTAAACGCCTTCATCTGGGGGCCACCTATGCCACGATCGCTGGCTTGATTGCGCCCTTTATCAGCACGTTGAATGTCGACGATCCCTTGATCCTGACTCACGAGTCGTCGCATTTTGGTTTGCACGAACTGTTGCATGGCGGGATGGACATGGTTGTCTCCCCGATCACGCCGCAGCAGGATTGCGCCACGCTTCAATTGGGCCTTGTACCGCTTCGAGCCTATGTGAGCTGCAATCATCCATGGGCCATCAACAAAATAAGCAGGGTGACGCTTGCTGAACTGGCGGATCAACCCTTGTTGTTGCCCAGCAGTTCAAGCGTCAGCCGACTTGAACTGGATCTGGCCATGACGCGCGAAGGATTGCGCTATACGTCGGTGGAGGAGTGCGATCAGTCGCCCATTATTCAGGCATTGGCCGCCAATGGGCGTGGCGTGGGCGTCGTGACTGACCTTGCGCGCTACGGGCTGCATTGCGTGCTGATTCAAGCATCAGCACTTACCCCGCACGTTGAGCTGGGTGTCACGCTGCACGCTGCCTGGGACCGTCAGCACTACAGCACGCTAACCCTCGAAAGCTTGGCGCAGCGCCTCAAGGTTTTTTTGCAGAGTACCTATTAGAGGTATAGGTGCTTCCACGCCCAGAGCCGTACTCGCTACCGGGTGTTCAACCCAGAAAAACTCAAACTCATTACCCAATCTGCCTGGCATACAAGGCACGCACAAAAAAGGGCTTCTAAACTCATTTAGCTCATTGGAGATGTACTTTGACCACGATCATTACTGAAGAAACTCGGCCTCATCAGGAGTCTCCTTCAGACGTTCACTATTTGGCACGTCTTAAGATCACTTGGATTTCTATCGCAGAGAAATCCAGGATGAAACCACCGTGCTCTCAAATAGAGCCAGCACCAACACCAGTCCCTTGAAGAAATCCTAGGCGTAGTAAGGTGCGTTAAGCATCGCCAATCCATTGAGCAAGGTGGCGACCAGTGCATCGAGCACCCATCCATTTCCTGAACTGATGCACCGGGGCGCCCGCACTTTCTGTCTTGCCTGCACCCAGCCACCCAGTGAGCGCCACGACCTGTCCTTCGTGAAGGCTTAAATCAAACTCGGCGGAGTTTGGCGTCACTTTAATTGCACGCAATGTCAGTACTGGGCGACCTACAGAACGTGGCTCAAAGGGCCGGGTGTCCGGCGCTTCACCGAGCATTGCGTACACCGCCTCGTTGAGCTGATGTGCGCCAAACTCACCGGCAAACTTGCCTTCTCGCAGCACCACGGCGCGATCAGCCAAACGCTGCAGATCGGACAAACGATGGGAAATATAAAGAATCGCCACACCACGCTCGCGCAAGGTTTCTACCAACGCAAACAACCGCTGGGCTTCGGTATCTGACAGCGCGGCGGCGGGCTCATCGAGAATCAGCAAGCGCGGCTCTTGCGCAAAAGCCCGCGCCAGCACCACCAGTTAGCGTTCCGCCTCACCGAGATTTTCAATCAGATGCTCCAGTGGCAAATCCAGCCCCAATCCGGCAGCAATACGCGCCGCACGTTCCAGCATATGTTTACGTGCTAGCCAAAACCCCGCGCCTGGCTGGCTAGCTCATCGAACAAGAGGTTTTCTGCCACACTCAAGCCGGGCGCAATACCTTGGTTGACGTGCTTATGCACCGCCACAATCCCGTCCTTGCGTGTCGAGAGCGGTAAGCTGAAACGCTGGAGATGCCCGTCAACCTGAAGCTCACCCCCATCCTGCTGCGTAATTGCATGGGATCTGACCCGCCCACGGGGAAGTCCTTGACCGGCAGAAATCGGCCAGAAGCAGCCCGTCAGAGCGGCCGCGACAAGGTTTAACATCACTACAAGGTCTGCCGATAACAGCGCTAGTTCACTTGAGTTAATACAGGCTCCCCCGCGAAATGAGTCGCCAGGTTATCGAACGTCAGATCCAGCATTGCCTGAACTGTCGCATGAGTAGAACTGGCCATATGCGGTGTCAGCACCACGTTGGGCAACGCTAGCAATGCCTGCGAAACGTGCGGCTCATCGCAAAACACATCGAGCCCCGCCGCGAGAATCTTGCGCTCGCGCAACGCCTCGCATCTTCGTCGACGAGGGAGCCGCGCGCAATATTGATCAATACACCGCGGTGGCCAAGCTCTGCCAGCACGGCCGCGTTAATCATGCCGCGAGTGTCGGAGCCACCGCTCGCGCACACCACCAGATAATCGACACTCGCCGCCAGTGCTTGTACATCGTTACACCAGCGATAGGGCACATCAGCCTTTAGCGTGCGCCCCGTATACGCAATGCTCATACCGAACGCCTGGGCTCGCAAAGCCACTGCTCTGCCAATACGGCCCAAACCGACGATGCCCATTCGCCCGCCGAACACCCGCACAGTCATCGGATGACGGCCGGTTGTCCATTCACCTCTTCGCACAAACCGGTCGGCGGTTAACACTTGGCGTGCGGTACACAGCAACAGCGCGATGGCGAAATCTGCAATGTCGTCGGTGGACAGTCCAGGGGTATAGGTGACACAGACGTTGTGTTTGCGCGCGGCTTCAAGATCGATTCCGTCGTAACCGACACCGAGCACCGAGATGATTTCAAGTGCTGGCAGTCGAGCGATCAATACACGGGGCACGCTGCACTCGGCAGTTGCAACAATGCCTCGCACAGTGGGGGCCAGCGCGATGAGCGCCTTTTCGTCGAGCAGCGAATACGAGTGGCAGTCGAAATGCTCGCGCAGGCGGATGATAAAACTATCGGGCATGCGGGACAGCAGTAGCAAAGTGGGTCTCATCGCGTGGTCATGTCTCGGCAAGGTTCAAGGCATCAGCGGCATGGGCGTCCGCCATGCCGCCGCGACTGGAGAGAAAGGCTTACTTCAGAACGCCTGGATCGCGCCGGATTTCCTCGCGAGCCATGGCTTCCCACAGGAATGGAAACCCATTGGCATCGGTGCGCCCTCCCGTTGCAACCGCGACGCTGGCGGGCAACGGTGAGCCGCCGCCGAGCATTTCGACATGCCAGGCCAAGCGGCTGCGCCACTCCAGGGTGATGGCGCGTAAATGTGCCTGGCGAATGCCATTGGCCACCACCAGTACGCCGTGGTTGGCGAGCAACGCCCATTTTTGCGTTCCAAGAGCGTCCACGACGGCACGGCCCCGCTCTGTGTCTTCAACGGTGCCCCGGTACTCGTCGTAGAGCACCGGGTCCGTGTCGACCAAGGCGGACGTCTGGTCATAGATCGGTGGAACACGCCCGGCCGCCGACCACACCGATCCCCACTGTGGATGGTTGTGGATCACTACGCCGACCTCATGCCGGGCGTTATGTACATCAATGTGCAGGTTGATGGCCGGGGTGATGTTCCACTGCCCTTCGATCACCTTGCCTTGCGGATCGAGGCGCACGATATCCGAGGCGGTCACTTCACCCCAGGTCAGCTCCCATGGGTTGGCCAGGTAAGTGCCGTCGTCCTGGCGAACGGTGATGTGGCCGGCGATGTGGTCGTTATAACCCTCGCGATACAACACCCGGCACAGCAATGCCACGGCCTGCTGCGGTGTCAATTCGGGCAGCAGCGCATGGCGACCCGGCTTGGGCGCGTAGCGGGCCAGCAATTCCTTGTTCAGCGTGTCCTTCAACATAGCTGTTTCCTCTTCTGCGACTGTCAAAAGCTGTGATTGACCCAACAATGGATTACCCGTGGAAAGATCCGCGAGCGAATACCGAGGTGCGCTGCATGCGCCGTTGGTGCGGTTTATAGTCCAGGATGGCGTTGTGGAGCACGCTGCGGTTGTCCCAGAGCACCATGTCACCGACGCGCCAGCGATGACGGAAACCGAATTGAACGTGTTGGCAATGCGCATGCAGGTAGGCAAGGATGGCGTCGCCCTCGGGGACCGCCAGGCCGTCGATGTGGGTGGTGTAGGTGGGGCTCAGGTACAGCGCCTTGCGACCTGTCACCGGGTGCTGAGTGACCAGCGGATGCAGGTGTCGTCGGTTTGCTTTGATGACCTCGACATAGCGCTCGTGCGTTACCACGTTTTGGCGTAGCGCCGTCGTCATGGGGCCGTTCATATCGTGCCAGACGCTAAGGCCTTCGAGGTAGTGCTTCATACGCTCGGACAGCGCGTCGTAGGCCGTGGTCATGCTGATCCAGCAGGTGTCGCCGCCACACGGCGGCAGGATCTGGGCGTGAGTCATGGTGACTATCGGGGGGCTGGGCAGGAAGCTCTCGTCGTGATGCCACATATCAGCTCGATCGCCCAGTTTGGAGTCGATCACGGTGATTTGTTCAAAGCCCTCACCCAGGTTGGGGTAGAAGGTGTGTACTTCCGGCTCACCGAAATACCGTGCAATCGCCAAATGTTGCTCGGGCTTAAGCCCTGGGACGTGCAGTACGACGGCTTCATGCTTGATGAGTGCGGCCTCAAGCGCCGCCAGCGTTTCTGGCAAAACGACTGAAGCCGGATCCAGGTCAAGCACTTCGGCACCCAGGCTTGGGCCAAGGGACCGGACGGTGAAAGATGAAGACATGGGCAATCTCCCGATAGGTTGAAACATACGATCTTATGGGCGTATCACTACGCGTTTGGACGATGTCTGATCGACGAAAACGATCATACTCAGGTCGCGACTGCTGGAATATTCGCATTCCGGAAGCACCAAAATACGCAAATAACTTATTGATTCAATTGATAAATATTGAGTTTTTAGTACCACGAAAAATACAACACTCGGATTTCCATGAACAGGAAAGGCCTTGAAACCAGGATGGGCCCACACTCTTCGCCGGAGCAGCTTCCCGCGCTACGCAAGCGTCCGACCCAGTCACGCTCTCGCGCACTGGTCGAAGCAGTGGAGCAGGCGTGCCTGCGAATTCTGGATGGGGCCGGCGAGCAAGCGCTGACCGTCGCCCGCATCGCGGAAATATCAGGGGTCGCCGTTGGCTCGATCTACCAATACTTCCCCAACAAGGACGCGATTGTCGCCTTGCTGTACGAGCGTGTTCTCGACGAGGAATCGGAGGAGCTACTGAGGGTGCGCGAACGGCTGGTTGGCATGCCTTTGAAGTCGGCACTGCGCGATATTCTGGCCAACATCATTCGTGTCGAAACACGTCTGTTCAAATTGAACAAGGCCTTTCACTTGCGTTACCACTGCGCCCTTCATCTGGGAATGTGGCGTGGCCCTTACCGCACGACAGGTGAATTCATCGAGGCGACCTGGCTGCCGCTCCTGCATCTGTACGAGCATGAGATCAGCACGGAGCACCCTGCCCTGGCGGCTTATCTGCTCGGGCAGGGGTTGCGCAGTGTAATCCGCTCGATATTGGAAGACATGCCGGCGCAGCTTGAGCATCCGGCCTTGCTCGACAGCCTGGTCACCATGGCCATCGGTTGTCTGCGTCCATCTGCAGTCGACTGACTGGCGGACATACAGCAGTCCAGTAAGAGCCCCCCTTTTTACACACTCTGAATCGAAAGCGACCTCACGAGCTGGCTCCACTCACTCGGCTTCTGTGAAATCAAGCTAGGCTCCAGCAACCCTAACGATGGCCAATATAAATCCACGTAACAGGCGACTCGCGGCCAAAAGCAGTCAGTCACGAACGGCTGCTATAGGACTATTCTGTTGAAAAAGTCGGACTTTCAGATTGCCTGAACTCAGGCGCGACCACCACCGGAGAACCTACTCACCACATTGAGTGGCTTCTCGGCCCTTCGTTGACCTTTGCTGCTCTGTTAGTGGGTTAGTTTGAGGTTTTTTGCTTGGTGCAGGCGCACCTATCCCGTGACTGGTGGCCCTTGAGATGAAAATTTGGCCAGCCGTCGCAGGTTCTGCACCGCAGCGGCCAGCGTGAATTCATCCGTCGCGCCACTCATGCCACGTAGCCGCAGGCGATCCAATTTCAGGATGCGCTTGAGGTGGGCAAACAACATTTCGACCTTTTTACGTTCGTGGCGAGAGCGCTGATATGCCGGCGTTGCTGCAATGCGCCGAGCCACATCGCGTGCGGCCTCATGGACGCTGCGGGCGATCTTGCGGAACGCAGTGTTCGGGCAGCACTTGGCTTTCATCGGACAGGCAACGCAGTCGGTCTGCCTGGATCTGAAGATGATGGTCTTGGCTTTGGTGACGTGTGAACGCTCATTTTTGAAGGCTCGCCATTCGCTGCGCAATGGATTGCCGGTCGGGCAGCGGTATTCCTCAGCCTCTTCATTCCAGTGGAAATCGTTGCTCGAAAAACTGTCGTTCTTACGCTCGGTTTTGTCCCACACCGGCACATGCGGCTCGATGTCTTTTTCCTCAACCATCCAGGCCAGCATCGGCGCGGTACCGTAAGCGGTGTCGCCAATGAGGCGCTCTGGCTTGATGTCGAACTGCGCTTCGACCCGATCGATCATCGTCTTGGTGCTCTCGACTTCTGCGGTTCGATGAGCCGGTGTGGGTTCCACATCCATGATCACGCCGTGCTCGGTATCGATCAGATAATTCGTGGAGTAAGCATAGAACGCTGGGCCACCGGGCGCTGCGGTCCAGCGGGCTTGCGGATCAGTCAGTGATAGGCGCTTCGGCAGAGTTTCGGCCAGAGCCTCTTCATCGAGGGCTTCAAGATACTCACGCACGGCGCGGGTGCTCAGGGCCGGATCGCTCCAATTGACCGGTTCATCACCCGGTACACCGCGCTGCCGGCTGGCAACGGCAAAGCCTTCACCTTTGACCAAGCCTGCGTCCATACAACGACGCAGCACTTCATTGAACAGCCAGCGAAAGAGATCGCTGTCCCGAAAACGGCCGTGTCTATTTTTGGAAAAGGTCGAGTGATTGGGGACTTCATCTTCAAGGCTCAATCGGCAGAACCAGCGATACGCCAAGTTCAAATGGGCCTCTTCACACAACCGCCGCTCTGAGCGAATGCCGTAGCAATAGCCCACGATCAGCATGCGAATCATCAGTTCAGGATCAATCGACGGACGCCCGATCGGGCTATAAAAAACGGCGAGGTAATGGCGCAGGTCGCTCAGATCCAGACACCGATCAATGCTGCGCAGGAGGTGATTAGCAGGAATGTGATCTTCAAGGTTGAACGAGTAAAACAGCCGCTCCTGCCCACTCGATAACTGTCCCATCATGCTGCGTGCTTCCCTGCTGGCCAATGCAGATATTTTGCCGCAGGCCAAACAGGGGAGCTACTTTTTCAACAGAATCGGCCGATTTATGCCGATCAAGGCCCACCCCGTTGGCTGGTCAGATGCCATGCAAACAACTGGTCAAGTCGAATGCAAATGGTTGGTCAGTGGCAATGCAATTCGCCATCCTGCGACTGACTGCCGGCACTGATCTTCACCAAGGTTGATTTGCCTGCGCCATTGGCGCCCAGCAAAGCAACCACCTCTGCGGGAACAATCTGCAAAGTCCGATTGCCAAGCAGTCGTAAAGACAGCGTATGCGGCGAACCAGAAAAACTGAGTTCACTGCACGTACGATCGATCAACAATAGGATGTGACGTGTGGCAACTTCTACGACATCGACGTGTAGTGCGCAGGTCAAATAGCTACCGACCGATCCAGATACCAATCACGGGAACAATCAGCAGCGTGCTAATCGCCATCGACAACACATTGCCAATGTAAGGGTGCATGTACGTCGGCAGCCGCTGGGTAATGGCGCACGCCAGTGGCGGGGCGATTAGAGCTCCGAGTAAAGCGCTTGCGATCATCACCGACGCGCTACCACCGTAGGTCAGTACCGCCGCCGGTACCACCGACACCAAGGGCACATAAGTGGGATACCAGCCGCGTTTGTGCCATTGACCACGCCACATAATCACCCCCAGCAACGAGGTCAATGCTTGCGCTGCCACCAGATGCAGCAACAGGCCTGAACCATAAGCGGGGCTTAACGGGTTTAAGGTATAAGCCAATAAAACACCGGCCAACATCCCCAGGCTGGCCCATTCATTGCCAAAGAACGGCGCTTCGGAAAAGTCCGCCAGTACCCGGCGTAACGTCCAGACCATGCCGTAGTCTGGGGGCGGATCGGCTTCAGGTTTTGCAACGTTTTTTTCTGCCTGACGGCTAACCAGTACAGGCATGAAACGGCACATGCCAAAAGCCACTGCACTGCCCAGTGCCATGCCCAGTACATTGCCAACCACCACAGGCAATCCCAAAGGCAAGCACACAAAGTTAACCATTAGCAGGCAAGACGGCGTGACCAGCAAGGCCCCCAGAATTGCCCCATTCAGCGTGACTTTCCAGCCGCCGCCAAACAACAACACCATCGCCGCGGGCAAGGACACAAAGGCTGCGAACGTGGGCTGCCAAGTATCGGCCGTCAAGGCCCAGCCCCACAGTGCATTGCTCAGTACCAACCCCAACACAGAACTGGTGACCAGCCAAGGCCACAGTCCCGAGCCATAACTGATACTGAACCCTCGCCACGCTTTCGCGTAGCGACTGGCCCAGTAACCCAGGGCGCCACCAAGCAACAACCCCAGCGAAGCGAACTCGTGCTTGTAAAAGGCGACTTCACTGATGTCACCGATAACCCAGCGCAGCCAGGCGAGTGGTGAGGGCCAGTCGCCCATCATGTCGTTATATCCGGGCCAGTAACCTGACGCCGACGAGGCGTAGAGCCACGATAAACCGCTTATCAGCGCGAGGGTTGCCAGTGTGAGTGCAATGAGCAACACAAGGTAACGGGTGGCGGTATTTGAAGACGCTCTTTGCGATAAAGATTGCATGAGGGCGTCCTCATCAACGTGGCAGTTGAGGGTGGTCGATATAGCCGAGCATCGACTCATACATGTCGACACGGCGGTCGCGGTGCAGGTCGTTCAAGTTGTTCCAGATCGGTGCGCTGCGTGTGCTCGTCAGGTCAATATCGGCATAGAGAATGGCTTGCTCGTCTGCCGAAGCCACTTCTGCGATTGGCCAGCCATGGGTGCCGGTAATCAGAGAACAGCCCAGATAACGTTCGCCTTGTTCCTCGCCGATGCGGTTGGCAGCGGCAATAAACACGTTATTGGCGTGAGAAGCAGTCATCGTCAAATACGAAGCCATGCACTTGCCGGTTTCATCGAACAGCGGCGGTGGCGTCCAGATCCAATTGTTCAAACTGCAGATAATGTCAGCCCCTTGCAGGCTCAGCAGGCGTGGTACTTCCGGGAACCAGATATCCCAGCAAATCAGCAGGCCGATACGCCCAATGGGCGTGTCAAACACCGGGAAACCCAGATTGCCAGGGGTAAACCAGAGCTTCTCACGGTTCCATAAATGGGCTTTGCGGTACTTGCCAATAAAACCGTTCGGCCCCAGCAACACCGCAGTATCAAACAGCTGAACACCGTCCCGTTCCGCCAGCCCAGCGGCCAGATACACCTGATGCTTTTGTGTAAAGTCGAGCCAGGCCCGCACGCTTGGGCCATCGGGAATCACCTCGGCATGCAGGTAAGCTTCCTGGCAGTGCCGAACAAATACCCGGTGTTGGCCAACTCCGGCAGCACGATAAGATTTGCCCCGTTCATGGCCGCTTCACGGGCCAGTTCCAGGCTGTGTCGCAAGTTGTTTTGGCTATGTTGGATGCCCACCTGCGGATCGAATTGCACCACCGCAACGCGCACTGCACTGACAGCTTGATTCATGGCTCAAACCTCTCTTTATTCTTATGACCCGCTGGATAACGGGGGTTTAGTAAGAGGATTTGTCAGTATCAGCGTCTATCGGCTTTATCCTTCTGAGATGTAGTCCATTGCCTTGAATGAAGTGCTATCTATCCAATTGGACTACATGGGAAGGGCGGTTAGCTGTCTCGTTAAGGGCGTGTGCGGTACTCCGGGTAGTCATAGGTTGATCCGATCGTCACAGTTGTGCGCTCCGTTTTGTATTCAGCGGTGGAGTGCGCACATTAGAAGTGAACGGTGAATCGTGAGTGGTAGATATTTACGACATTACACCGCGGATGCATCTGAAGCGCAGGATCAAGACGCGACCTGCCCAGTCGCTCCTCAGCGGCTACAAGGCGTTAACCGGCGACACTGAAGAACTCGCCCGCACCTGCAATTGCGGCTTGAGCATAATCGACTCTGCCGGCTCACCTTTGATGCGCTTGAGCAACAACTCAACTGCATGTTGGCCCATTTCGGCCAGCGGCAGGCGCACGCTGGTCAGTGGAACCATGAGTTCGTTGGCCAGCGGGATGTCGTTGAAGCCGACCACGGCGATGTCTTTGCCTGGCACTAAACCCTTGTCGCGTGCAGCACCCATGAGGCCGATGGCCAGAAAATCGTTAACCGCGAAAAAGGCGTGCGGGCGTGGTTTCAGCCCCAGCAGGTATTCGCCTTGTTTATGTCCGGTGAGGCTGTCGAATGGTCCGTTGATGGTCCACTCGGGCCGCAGGGTAATGCCTTGCTCGCGGTAATAACGGGTGAAGCCGCGGGTGCGATCAGCGCCCGTCGAGGCATGCTTTTCACCGGCCAGAATGGCCACGTCGCGACAGCCCAATCGGTACAGGTGCTCGGCGGCCAGCCAACCGCCCAGCTCATCGTCACTGCAGGCCGCGACATGCCCGGCTATCTGGCGGCTGACCAGTACGTAGGGGATGTGTTTGCGGGTCAGTAAATCAAGCAGGGGCTGGGTTTCGCCCACATGTGAGTCGCCCACAATCAGCCCGGCGACCGAGCGGCGCAAGGCGTGCTCGGCACGTTGCATTTGGCGCGGTTGCTGGTCGTCGGTATTGGAGACGAAGGTGAGGTAGCCGGCCTGTTCGGCAGTGCTGTCGATACCGTCGTAAATGGTCGCCATCACCAAATCAGTGAGGCGTGGCATCAGCACGCAGATTTCCTGGCTTTTACGCAATTTCAGGTTAGATGCCTGCGTGTTCGGTCGATAATCCAGCTCTTTTGCCAAGGCGCGAATGCGCTCTACCACTTCGGGCGACGCCGCTCGCTCGACCCCCGCGGGGTCGCCATTGAGCACCCGCGACACGGTGGAAACGTGCACCCCAAGTGCAGTCGCCATGGACTTCAGGGTGGCGGGGCGAGATGGGTTCGGCATGTGTGAGAGGCTTCCTGCTGTCTGTTATTTAGCGCGCGAATTCTAACCGAACAGGCGCCTGCAACGCTTGGATAAAATTTTTACCCAAACGTTTGACTAAAACTTTTGCGCGTTCTACATTTTTCCAACCCAAACGTTTGGGTCACACAATAAAAATACGCCGGACGCGGCCGACTTTTTGACTTCTGCCATCATTTGAAGAGTCAGATCCCTATGAACAGCCCAGCTATTCCGTCTTTCCGCTACCAGATTTTTTTCCTGATCATGCTGATGGCATTGCTCAACTACATTGACCGCGGCGCGATTGCGTATGCCTCGGCGAGCATTCTTCCCGAGTACGGTTTCGACAAGGCCGACTGGGGCAAGGTGTTGGGTTACTTCGGTTACGGTTACATCCTCGGCGCGTTGATTGGTGGCATTCTGGCCGACCGGTTTGGCGCCAGGCGCATCTGGTTTATTGCGGGTGCTACGTGGTCGATCTTTGAAATTGCCACCGCATTTGCGGGCGACTTCGGTTTGGCATTTCTCGGCGGTTCGGCCATGGCCGGTTTCGCCACCATCCGCGTGATGTTCGGCTTTGCTGAAGGCCCGGCCTATTCAGTGATTAACAAGAGCGTGGCGAACTGGGCGACCCCTAAAGAGCGCGGTTTTGTGGTGTCGGTTGGGTTGCTTAGCACTCCGCTGGGTGCACTGCTGACTGCACCGATTGCGGTGGGGCTGCAAACGCTGACCGGCGACTGGCGCAGCATGTTCGTGATCCTTGGCGTTATCAGCCTGGCGCTGTTGATTTTCTTCATGACACGCTTCACCAACACTCCGGATGAAAACCCGCGTGTGTCCAAGGCCGAGCTTGAGTTTCTGCGCAAAGAGCGCGCCGAATCGGTCAATGCGTCGACCCCAACCACCACCGTTTCGCCGGTATGGCACTTCTTCAAGAACAAAGACCTGCTGCTCAATGCGGTCGGCTACTTTTCGTTTGTGTACGTCACCTTCCTGTTGCTGACCTGGACCCCCAAGTACCTGCAAGACGAGTTCCACTACAACCTGTCGTCGCTGTGGTACATGGGCATGATCCCTTGGACCGGTGCGTGCTTCACTGTGCTGTTGGGCGGCAAGATCTCCGACTGGCTGCTGTTGACTACGCTGTGTTTCATCATGGTGTCGCAAGCCCAAACCGTGTGGGGTGTGATCGCCCTGATGACCTTGGCCAACGCCCTCAACGCGCTGCCCAACTCCGTGTACTGGGCCGTGGTAATCGACACCGCGCCGTCGAATCGGGTGGGTGCCTACAGCGGCATGACCCATTTCATCGCCAACACCGCTTCGTTTATCGCTCCCATGCTTACCGGCTACCTGACCGTTCGCTACGGCTACTCGTCGATGTTCGTGGCTGCGGCAGTCGCCACTGCCCTGGGCATGAGCGCCATGTTGATGGTGCGTCCCGGTGGTCGACAGGCGGCTGCATCCCCTCTACCTGCTGCAGTTTGATGGAGTTGTTTGTATGAGCCTGGTGAAGCCTACCCATGCTGGATATTTTTTTGGCCAATCGGTCATTGTGCTGGCTGAGCGCCTGCGTGCGGGCAGCCTGACGAGCGTCGAACTGACTCAAGCCGCCCTCGACAGCATCGAGCGCCTCAACCCGACCCTGAACGCCTTTGTGCAGGTCGATGCCCCCATCGCCTTGGCGCAAGCGCTTAAAGCGGATGAGCTGTTGGCCCAAGGCCAAGACCTGGGGCCGCTGCATGGCATTCCGGTGGCGGTCAAAGACAACATCGACACCTTCGACTACGTCACTACCTATGGCTCGGCGCATTTCGACGGTTTTAAACCGAGCCACGATGCGTTGTGTGTAAAGCGCTTGCGTGAGGCAGGAGCGGTGATTGTCGGCAAAACCCTGACCCATGAATTCGCCTACGGTCCCACTGGCGACCGTTCGCTGCAGGGTGCAGCACGCAACCCGTGGGACGCCCGTTGCATGACTGGCGGTTCCAGCGCGGGCAGTGCGGCGGCGGTGGCCAGCGGCATGGTGCCGCTGGCGCTGGGCACCGACACCGGTGGCTCAATCCGCATTCCGGCAGCTTTGTGCGGCACGGTCGGCTTCAAGCCATCGTTTGCCAGCGTGTCGCTGGAAGGCGTGTTCCCGCTGTCATCCAGCCTCGATCATGTCGGGCCCATCGCCAATCACGTTGAAGATGCGCGCCTGCTGTTCGAAGTGATTGCGGGCCGTAAATGTGTTGTGCAGGCCGACCCGCGCGCCCTGCGTGTGGGCTGGATCACCTCCGGTAGTTTTGGTCCGGTCGATGCCCGCGTGGATCATCAGGTCTATGAGGCGGCACAGCAGCTGTTTGGCGACGCGTTGCAGGAGGCCGCCGAACTGGCGCCGCTGGCCGCGGGCATGAAAGAAACCTTGTTGGTACTGCAACGGGCAGAAGCCTTCAATATTCATGCCGAGCGCATGCAGCAAGCGCCGCAGTTGTTCGATCAAGAAGTGCGCGAACGCCTCGAACTGTCGCAAGAAACCAGAGGCTGGCAATACATTCGTGCGCAGGCCAGCCAAGCGCAATACAAGGTGCAAATGGCCCACTTGTTCGAACGCTATGACGTGTTGGTCTCGCCCAGCGTGCCGATTACCGCAACTGAAGTGAATGCGCGCGAGGTCCGTGTAGGTGAACAAGACATCGATGTGCGCGCCGCCGTACTGAGCTACACCAGTGCCTGGAACCTCACGGGCCTGCCTGCGATCAGCCTGCCCGTGGGGTGGGTTAATGGCATGCCGGTAGGGCTGCAAGTGATTGGTGCGGCGGGGGAGGATGATCGTTTGTTGCAGGTGATGGCCAAGCTGTTTGTACGTAACCAGGGGGGCTAAGGCCAGTCGGTTCTATTCCTTGCAGGAGCGGGCAGCCCGCTCCTGCACATTGCACGCTGTCGCTGGAACAGAGTTCGCCAGACTCACCCTGCGATATATAACTCGCCATTCACATGCAGCACTTCCCCGGTCATGACGCCCGATCCATTGCTGCCAGGGTCTTCAACGCCTCGGCAATGTAATCAGCTTGTCGAATGGCCAGGCTGACGATGGTTAACGTCGGGTTCTCTGCGGCGCTGGTGGTGAACTGGCTCCCATCCGAGATAAACAGATTGGGTACCTCGTGGCTCTGGCCATGCTTATTGCACACCCCATCTGCTTCTTTGAGGCTCATGCGGCAGGTGCCCATGTTGTGGGTTGAAGGGTAGGGTGGAACCCGGTGGGTTTTCAGCGCGCCGACCGCTTCGTACACCGCACTGCCTTGTTTGAAAGCGTGCTCACGCATGGCCAGGTCGTTGGGGTGGTCGTCATAATGCACGTTGGCCACCGGGATGCCCAAGTGGTCCTTGGTGTCGCTCAAGGTGATGCGGTTGGTCTCGCGGGGCATGTCTTCACCCACCAGCCACATGCCGGCCAGGTGCGTGTAGTTGTCCATCACGCGGGTGAAGTCCCGACCCCAGGCGCCCGGATTGAAAAACGCGGCCATGAACGAAGGCCCGAGCGAAATCGTCTCCATCTCATAGCCCCCTACAAAGCCGCGATCAGGGTTGAAGTGCGCTTCGTCGCTGATCAAGCCCGCCATGATAGTGCCGCGATAAAAATGCACCGGATCGCTGAATTCAGCAAAAACCGAACCGGTGGTGTGGCGCATGTAGTGTTTGCCGACCATCCCCGCACCATTGCTCAACCCGTGTGGAAACATCGTGCTGGAGGAGTTGAGCAACAATCTCGGTGTTTCGATGGCATTGCCGGCAATGGCCACGATTCGACCTTTTTGCCGCTGCAATTGGCCCTTGGCATCGGCATAGATCACGGCGTTGGCACGGCCTTTGGCGTCGTGTTCGATGCGCACAGCATGCGCTTGAGTGCGCAGATCCAGCTTGCCGGTGGCTTCGGCGGCGGGGATTTCGGTGTAAAGGGTTGACCACTTCGCGCCCATCTTGCAGCCCTGAAAACAGAACCCGAGCTGCATGCATTGCGCGCGGCCGTCACGCCCACGGGGGTTGATGGCCATGTGCCCGGTCGAGCAGTGCTTGTAGCCGAGCCTTGTGGCGCCGTTGTACATCACCTGAAAGTTGTTATTGCCCGCAAGGCCGGGAATATCGTGGGTGCGTGTAACCCCCATCTTGTTTTCGGCGCGTTCGTAGTAGGGTTCAAGCTCGGCCAGAGTCAAGGGCCAGTCCAGCAGGTTGGCGCCTTTGACGTCGCCGTACATCTGGCGTGCGCGAAATTCGTGTTCTTGCAGGCGAATGCTGGCGCCCGCCCAATGGGTGGTGGTGCCGCCCACGGTTTTGCAGATCCAGGCGGGCAGGTTGGGGAAGTCTTGGGCAATCTGCCAAGAGCCCGATGTGGTCCGGGTGTCGCCCCAGGACAGCTGCGCAAATGAAGGCCATTCATCATTGATGAACGTCGCCGGGGATTGCCGGGCGCCGGCCTCAAGCAGCACCACCGCAATACCCTTTTGGCACAATTCGTTAGCCAGTGTGCCGCCTCCTGCGCCGGAGCCGATGATGATTACCACAGAGTCGTCGTCAAAACTGTAAGTCGTCATGCTCGCTGCTCCTCAAGAAAACGCACTGGGACTGGCTTCTGCTGGCGCGGCGGGTAGCCACTTCAGGTCATTGAAGCCACGCATCAGGTAGCCGCCCTTAGGGAAGGAAGCGCCTTCGTAGCCAAAATGCTCATAAGCCAATTCATTGCTGTAGAGCGAGTTGACCGAGGTGCCGCGTACCTGTTTGAAAAAGTCCGAATCCTGGATTTTTTCGAGCAGGGCGACTTGCTGGTTTTCAGTGAGGCTCGACCACTGGCCACCTGCCAGGGTGTCCAGTTCAGACAAGCCTTTTTCAAGCTGCGCCAACACGCAAGGATCGGCAGACGCGCGCTCATCAAGTGCCTTCACGGCAAAGGCGTAGACAGCGTCTTCCATTCGGTCATGGGGATAAATGCGGCGCACCACGAGCAGCAACTTCGACGCTGTTTCGCTGGGCAGAGTGTTCATTTCCATGGCCCAGGACCGGCTGGGAGCCAGTAATGCAATGGGGCCGGAGCCGAACATGAGGGTACCTAACAACAGACCGCCACTTCCTTGCAGGAAACGACGACGATTGACCTTTAGGTCTTGCATGAAATGTCTCCTTCTTATTTTTATTCAGGAGTAACAGTGTCACAGGCAAATCATAGGTCGCGGGTACACGGGAAAGGTAACAGGGTGCTATGACGTCACGCCTGTCCAGTCAGCCGCTTTATTGGTAATGACCTCCACGCTGCAAGACCTCGATCTTGTAACCATCGGGGTCTTGGATAAAAAAGAAGCGCGCCAGTAACGCACCGTCCCGTTTGAACGCCTTGATCGGTGCGGGCGATAACTTCAGCTCGGTCAGCCGATTGAACTGCTGGTCGAGATCATCCACCACGAAAGCGGTGTGCCCGTAGCCCGTGCCGTGGGTGTATTCGGTCTGTCCCTTGTTCCAGGTCAGCTCGATTTCTGCGCCACTTTCGATGTCTCGCAAATACACCAGAGAGAAATCATCGAAGTCCAGGCGATGAGATTCCATGAGTCCAAACGCCTGCTGATAAAAGTCCATGGATTTTTCGAGATCGCCTACGCGGATCATGCTGTGAATAAACTTTGCCATTGCCTCTACCTGTTTTATTGGAATGCCTGATTCTTGTTATAAGCACCTTCCAATTGATCATGAGCCCAAGCGCAGGCAGGTAGGTAATAGAGGGGTACTACGTTTTTCACCCTTCTGTTCACGCATCGGGCGTAAAGTGTCGGGCGTTGCCATCGCTGAACACAGGTGCCTGATGTCCCCACGTCGTTCAACCCTGATCGCCCTGTTGGTGGCCGTCACGTTCTTTATGGAGAACCTCGACGCCACGGTGATCAGTACCGCGTTACCAGATCTGGCCAGAACATTTGGCGTTACCGCCGTGGACGTGAACATCGGCATGAGTGCCTACATGCTGGCGGTGGCGGTGTTCATTCCCCTCAGTGGCTGGTTGGCCGACCGCTTCGGCTCACGACGGGTTTTTAGCGTCGCCATCGTGCTGTTTAGCCTGTCGTCGTTGATGTGCGGCATGAGCGAAAGCCTCGAGACGTTCGTGATGGCGCGGGTGCTGCAAGGTATAAGCGGGGCGATGATGGTGCCGGTCGGGCGTTTGGCGGTGCTGCGCTCCACCGAGAAAAAAGATTTGGTACGGATGATTTCATTCATCACCTGGCCCGGTCTGGTGGCCCCGATACTTGGCCCGCCAGTGGGCGGCTTTATCGTCACTCACGCCTCATGGCCGTGGATTTTCTACCTCAACTTGCCCCTGGGCTTGCTCGCGCTGATCGGCGCTTTGGTGTTGATTCCCAAGGAACACGACGTCAGCGCCAGAACCTTTGATTTCAGTGGTTTTCTGCGGGTGGGAATCGCCAGCTCGGCGTTGTTGTATGGCGTGGAAATGCTTGGGCAAAACCGCGCCAATCTCCTGCCAGGCCTACTGCTGAGCGGTGCAGGCCTGTTGCTTGGGCTGTTTGCTTGGCGCCACATGCGCCAGCACGCGCAACCGTTGCTGGCGCTAGGCGTCATGAGCGTGCGCACCTTTAGTGTGAGCTTGCTCGGTGGGTCGATTTTTCGGGTGGCGATCAGCACCTTGCCTTTCTTGCTGCCGCTGATGTTTCAACTGGCGTTCGGCCTGTCGGCATTCGATGCGGGGCTGTTGGTGCTGGCGGTATTTGCCGGCAACCTGGCCATGAAACCGTTCACCACCCGGGTGATGCAGCGCTGGGGTTTTCGCCCGGTATTGATGGTCAATGGCATCCTCGGGGTGCTGGCGATTGCCGCCTGCGCCTTGCTGGATGAGCGCATGAGTTGGGCGTTGATCATGTTCATCCTGTTTGTGGGCGGCTTGTCTCGCTCAATGCAGTTCACTGTCTACAACACCCTGGGTTTTGCCGACGTGCCCAAAACCCAGATGAGCGATGCGTCCACCTTGTTCAGCATGTTCTTCCAATTGAGCATGGCGATGGGCGTGGCTATTGGTGCGTTGCTGCTGCGCTTTGCCATGAACCTCCATGGCAATGCGGGGCAGGCGCAAACGGTCGACTTTCAACTGACCTTCCTGTGTGTGGCAGTGATCGCAACCCTCGCGCTGCTGGACAACCTGCGGCTGCCACCCAAGGCTGGGGAGTCGGTGTTGCAGAGGGAGTAGGCGCGTGCTGTAGGACGAGCGGGCAACCCGCACCCACCTGCCTTTGACCATCGGTGCCCGGCCGCGCAGATCAGTCACTTGCTGTCTCCATCCGTTCTGGTCAATTGAGGCTCTGCGCGCCCATTTTGGCCACTTGGGCATCCTGCGCGGAGGTCACACCGGACACGCCAATCGCGCCGATCACCTGGCCGTCGAAAATGATCGGCACGCCACCTTCAAGGGAGGTCAGCAGCGGCGCCGACAAAAAGGCCTGGCGCCCGCCATTGACCATTTCTTCGTAGCCTTTGGACTCGCGCCGACCCAGGGCTGAGGTGCGGGCCTTTTCGGTGGCGATGTAGGCGCTGATCGGGGCGCAACCATCGAGTCGTTCAAGCGCCAAAGGGTGGCCACCGTCGTCGACGATCGCGATGCTGACTGCCCACTGATTGTGCTGAGCTTCAGCGCGAGCGGCGGCGAGGATTTGCTGGACTTCGGTCTGGCTCAGTACGGCTTTGCTTTTCATGGGGTTCTCCAGTCTTCAGTGGGTCTGTTCAGTGGGGTAATGCCGCTTCGACCAGCTCGATCCAGTGCAGCACTTGGGTTCGACCCGCACTGTTGAGGTGTGACTGACAGCCGATATTGGCCGTGACAATGATGTCAGGATCTCCGTTCTCCAGCGCGTTCAGTTTGTTGTCGCGCAGTTGCCGGGACAGTTCGGGTTGGGTCAATGAGTAGGTGCCTGCCGAGCCACAGCACAGATGGCTGTCGGCAACGCTTGTGAGGCTAAACCCCAGACGAGTCAAAATCGACTCCACCGCACCCCCAAGTTTTTGTGCGTGCTGCAAGGTGCACGGACAATGGAACGCCAGCCGCTGACTGGCGTGGGCGCCGAGTGTTTCCAGCGGCTCGTTGCGCAACACTTCAACCAGATCCTTGGCCAGCGCACTGACCGTTTTGGCCTTGTCGGCATACGCCGGATCGGTGCTGAGCAAGTGCCCGTATTCTTTGATAAAGGCGCCACAGCCACTGGCTGTTTGCACAATCGCTTCGGCGCCTTGTTCAATGCTTGGCCACCAGGCGTCGATGTTGCGTCGGGCCCGGTCAAGGCCCGCCGCCTGCGCGTCAAGGTGGTAATCCACGGCACCGCAACAACCGGCTTCACGGCTTGAGGTGACGCTGATCCCCAGTCGATCCAGCACCCGTGCGGTGGCTGCGTTGGTGTTGGGTGACAGGCTCGGTTGCACGCAGCCTTCGAGCATCAATACATGCCGGGCATGGCGGCGGGTGGGGCGTGCCTTGGCAGGCGGTACGGCGTGCGGCAATTTGGATTGCAAGGTGTTGGGCAGCAACGCGCGGAGCATCTGGCCACTGCCGACCAGCCCTTTGAACAGCCCAGCGCTGGGCACCACAGCGCGCAACCCCCCACGCAACAGGCGTTGGCCGAGAGGGCGCGTAACCGCCGCATCAACCACCGCCCGACCAATGTCTAGCAAATTGTGATAATCGACGCCCGAAGGGCAGGTGGTTTCGCAGTTGCGGCACGACAGGCAGCGGTCCAGATGCTGCTGGGTTTTTTGCGTGACTTCATTGCCCTCCAGCACTTGCTTGATCAGGTAAATACGGCCTCGCGGGCCGTCCAGCTCATCGCCAAGCAATTGGTAAGTCGGGCAGGTAGCATTGCAAAAACCGCAGTGCACGCACGAGCGCAGAATGCGCTCGGCTTCTTCGGCGCGTGGCAGCTGGCGGGCGTGTTGGCTCAGGGTGGTTTGCATGGCTCAAAGCTCCGCGTACAGGCGCCCGGGGTTGAAGATGCCCTTGGGATCGAGTTGTTGCTTAAGGTTGCGGTGGTAGCGCATCAGGGCGTCTGGCAACGGTTGGAACGGGCTGTCGATCAGGCCGTGTCGGTAGCAGGTCACGTGCCCGCCGACTGCTTCGACGA
The DNA here is from genome assembly GCF_044762555.1 of Pseudomonas sp. NPDC096917. Classification (NCBI taxonomy): domain Bacteria; kingdom Pseudomonadati; phylum Pseudomonadota; class Gammaproteobacteria; order Pseudomonadales; family Pseudomonadaceae; genus Pseudomonas; species Pseudomonas sp. NPDC096917. Next base: position 161,901 of record NZ_JBIWEO010000011.1, read on the forward strand.
CTCGGCGGATATAGGCTGCTTCGGCATCGGATTTGAGCCAGCGCTGAGCGCCGCCCCAATCAATCAATTGTTGCCCCGGCAGTGACAAAGGCGGGGTGTTGTTGGGCAAGGACAGGCGCCAAAGGGGCGGCTCTTGCTCAAAGAAACTCAAGCGTTGCTCATTCAGGTCAGCCCAGTACGAAGCGTCGAGCAACTCGCCGCCCAGTCGGTCATGGGCGGCGGCCACCGAACCTTCGCCCCCTTCAAGTCGCAGGTGCAGGCGCTGCCCATCGTGGCAGGCGGCGCTGATCGGCAGCGGCTGCTGGCCCCATTCTGCGAGGCGCAGCAGGGCGCGATCGGTGTCGATCTCCAGGCTGATGCTCAAGCACTGGCGCGGCTTGGGCAGGACTTTAAGCGACACTTCAGTGATGATGCCCAGCGCGCCATAACTGGCGGCCATCAAACGCGACAGGTCGTAACCCGCGACATTTTTTATCACCTCACCGCCAAAGCGCAAATGCTTGCCGTGGCCGGTGATCACGCGGGTCCCCAGTATGTAATCGCGAACGGCCCCGGCCCATGGGCGGCGTGGCCCGGACAGCCCGCTGGCGATCATACCGCCGACTGTGGCGCCAACCCCAAAGCCCGGCGGCTCGCAGGGCAGCATTTGTTGCGCGGCGTCCAGCACTTCGCGTAACTCGGTCAAGGGCGTGCCGCAACGGGCAGTGATCACCAGTTCGGTCGGGTCGTAGCTGACGATGCCCCGGTGGGCGCGGGTGTCGAGTACATCTGCGGCCACCGGGCGCCCCAGAAATGCCTTGCTGTTGGCGCCCTGAATACGCAGTGGCGTAGCGCTGTTAAGGGCCTGATTGACCTGCTCCAGCAGCGCAGTGCTGTTGTCGATATCGAGTGGGTTGCGCATCAGAAACGCTCCAGTTCAGGGAAGGGCATCTGACCCATGTGGACGTGCATCGCGCCAAACTCGGCGCAGCGGTGCAGGGTGGGGATGTTCTTGCCCGGATTGAGCAGCCCGCTGGGGTCAAACGCGGCTTTTACGGCATGAAACAGCGTTAACTCATCGCGATTAAACTGCGCGCACATCTGGTTGATTTTCTCGCGGCCCACGCCGTGTTCGCCAGTAATGCTGCCACCGACCTTGACGCACAACTCGAGGATCTTGGCGCCCAGTGCTTCGGCGCGATCCAGTTCGCCGGGTTGATTGGCATCGAACAGGATCAGCGGGTGCATGTTGCCGTCACCCGCGTGAAAAACGTTAGCCACGCGCAAGTCATATTCGGCGGACAAGGCGCTGATCGCGCGCAGTACGCCGGGCAGCTCGCGGCGTGGAATGGTGCCGTCCATGCAGTAATAGTCCGGCGAGAGGCGACCCACCGCAGGAAACGCATTTTTGCGCCCGGCCCAAAAACGCACGCGTTCGGCTTCATCGCGGGCCTGGCGAACCTCGGTGGCCCCGGCCCTTTCCAGCACCTGGCGTACGCGCTCGCAGTCATCGTGTACGTCAGCCTCAACGCCATCGAGCTCGCACAGCAAAATGGCTTCGGCCTCGACCGGATAGCCCGCGTGGATAAAGTCTTCGGCGGCGCGAATCGCCAGGTTATCCATCATCTCCAGCCCCCCCGGAATGATCCCGGCGCCAATAATGTCACCGACCGCACGCCCGGCCTTTTCGACGGAGTCAAACGCCGCCAGCAGTACCTTGGCGGTTTGTGGTTTGGGCAACAGTTTGACCGTGACTTCGGTGATGACCCCCAGCATGCCTTCGGAGCCGGTGAACAGCGCCAACAGGTCCAGCCCTGGCGAATCGAGGGCATCAGAGCCCAGGGTCAGGTGTTCGCCGTCGACGGTCAAAATGTCGACCTTGAGCACGTTGTGCACGGTCAGGCCGTATTTCAGGCAGTGCACACCTCCGGCGTTTTCGGCCACGTTGCCGCCAATTGAACAGGCAATCTGCGACGAAGGGTCCGGCGCGTAGTACAGACCGAGCGGCGCTGCGGCCTGGGAAATCGCCAGGTTGCGCACCCCCGGCTGAACCCGTGCGGTGCGTGCGGCCGGGTCGATGTCGAGGATGTTATTGAAGCGCGCCATCACCAGCAGCAGGCCTTTCTCCAGCGGCAATGCCCCCCCGGACAAGCCCGTGCCCGCGCCACGTGCGACCACCGGCACTTGGCGTTCATGGCACAGCCGCAGCACACTCTGGACCTGGTCGATGTGGTGCGGCAACACCACCAGCATGGGCGTGGTGCGATACGCCGAGAGGCCATCGCACTCGTAAGGCTTTAGCTCTTCGGGTTCATGCAGGATTTTCAGGTCCGGCACCTGCGTTTGCAGGGCCAGCAGCAGGGCGCTTTTGTCGACGGTGGGCAGAATCCCGTCAACGCGTTCGTCGTAGAGAATGTTCATAGGCGGTAGGCGACGCTCAGTTATTTTTATTAGAGGTCCGTTGCCGGATGCAGCTGACTTGCATCATTGGCCTGAGGCGTTCTACTGTCCATGGGTTATTAAACTGGTCGAACCAGTTTCTGACCTGCTGATTTTTTGTTTTTAATAAAAATAATCAATAAAACAACGGCTTGAGTTTGCATCTGAGTCGAACTGATACGGGTGGCCTGGCGGGTCATACCTGTTGGAGAGCTTCATGCAAAATGCAGAATCGACCCGCCAGCCGCAAGTGGCCGACGTGGTGAGCGAGCGCATTGAGCGCCTGATCGTAGATGGCGTTCTCAAGACTGGGCAAGTGCTGCCCTCGGAACGCCGTTTGACCGAAAAACTCGGTGTCTCGCGCACTGCGCTTCGTGAGGGGCTCAAGTTGCTGCGGGCTCGCGGCATCATCAACACCGAACAGGGCAAAGGGTCTTTTGTGGCCGACCTTTCAGGCCATGCGGGCGCGTCGCCACTGATGCACTTGTTCAACTCTCAGCCACGCACACTCTATGATCTGTTCGAGGTTCGCAGCCTGTTGGAAGGGGAGTCAGCGCGTCTGGCGGCATTGCGCGGCACTGACGCCGATTTTGTACTGATCACCCGCAGTTATCACGCCCTGCTTGCTGCTCACAGCCGATCGCTACCAGCGTGCGAGCATGCCCGCCTCGATCATGCCTTTCATCTGGCCATTTGCGAGGCCTCGCACAATCCGGTGCTGGTGCAAACCCTGCGTTCGCTGACCGACTTGCTGCTCAACACGGTGTTTGCCTCGGTCAACAACCTGTACCACCGCGAACCGCAGAAACGCCAAATCGACCGTCAGCATGCGCGGCTTTACAACGCCGTGACCGGACGCCTGCCGGAGCAGGCGCGTAAAGCCGCTATCGCGCACATCCAGAGCATTTGCGAAAACCTCAAAGAAATTGAAAACGAGGAGCAGCGACTGGTACGGGCTACGTTGCGACTTGAGGGGCGGACTTAGGCAACTTTGCCGCGGATCGTCAGCAGGCTTACGCCCAATCCGATAAACGAAACCCCAAACAAACGGTTAAGTGCTTTTGCGCGTCCAGGAGACGACAGGTAGCCCTTTAACGTTTGAGCCAGCAGGGCGTAAAACCCATGCGCGACAATTGAACAGCCGGCGAACGTGACAATCAGCACGGCCAGGTAGGTCATGCTGGAGTCACCGCCCTGAATGAACTGAGGCAGGAATGCGGCGAAGAAAAGAATGGCCTTGGGGTTGGTAATCGCCACCGAAAACCCTTTGCTGAACAGCTTCCAGGCCGACAGGCTTTGCGAGGTAGCTGCCTGCACGTTATCGAAAGCGCGATTACGGCTGCGCCATTGCTTAACGCCCAGGTAGATGAGGTAGCTGGCACCTGCGACTTTCAGCACCAAAAAGGCCGTGGCCGACGCTATTAGCAGCGCGCCCAGCCCGGCACTGGTTGCCGAGGCAATAATCAGCAGCCCGATCGCGTTGCCAAGCGAGCCGATCATGGCACGCAACGGGCCGTAGCTGACGGAATTGGACAGCGACATGATGACCGCGGGTCCAGGGGTGAGCGTCACGAGCAGGGCAATAAAGGTGAAGCTGAGCCAATCATTTATTGAAACCAACGGGAAAATCTCCGGAAGACTCAAGCAGCAGGGCAGGCAAGCCTCTCATAGTTTGCAAGACTGTCAATGCGAGTGAGCCGGGATTTTTTGTCTTCCGTGCCTCCAGGCCCATTTCATTGCCGCCGCGACGAAAGCCCACGTGGGGCAGGGCAAGGCGCGAGAAGCGTAGTTTGGTTGCTTCCAACAAGCTTTGAGTAACGCCGCTCTTCTGACTTGGGCTGGTCGATGATCTGGCGTCTGATGGCGGCCGTTGAAAACGGTTGCGCAGACCGTTTGCTGGTTACTCCAATCAGGGTCAAACCTGCCCGCTGATGATGGCATCGGCGATGGTTGCGCAAAACCAGCGCAACGCTGCTGAGCTGTCACTGTTGGGGTTCCAGTGCAGCGAGACATCGAACTCGGGCACCTGGAACGGCAGTTCCAGCATCTGCAAACCGCCCTCATTAATGAACAGTTTGGCTATTTGCGCGGGTAACACGGCCAGCAGATCTGTGCCCGGCAAGATCTTGGGCAGCACTGAAAAATGCGGCACATGCAGGCTGATCCGACGTTCTACATTCATGCTTTTCAAAACATCTTCAACACTGCCGTGGCCGGTGGTGCGCGTTACGGTGACGTGCCGTTCGGCAAGAAATTGCTCCAGGTTGAGGTGCCGCTTGATACGGGGATGGCTGGCACTCAGCAAGCAGGCGTAACGCTCGTTCATCAGCACTTGGTTGTGAGTGCCGGACACGGGATGACGGCATATGGCGGCATCGATCTTGGCGCTGGCCAGCCACTCACCTACTTGATCGACCTGCAGCGGCAAGACCTCGACTTCAGCCAACGGCGCGTCGCGGTTCAGGCGCGCCAGAATCAACGGTAAAAATCCCATCTCGCCAAGGTCGGAAAGGGCGATGCGAAAGCGGCGTTCAGTCGTGGCCGGGTCAAACTGGCGGGTGCTTTGCACTGCACCTTCGATGCGGGTCAGGCAATCACGCAATGTGGGGTACAACTGTTCGGCAACAAAGGTCGGCTGGATACCGTCTCGAGTGCGGCTGAACAGTTTGTCATCGAACAACTCGCGCAGGCGGGCCAAACCGTAGCTGACCGAAGGTTGAGTGACGAACAGGCGTTCGGCAGCCAAGGTCACGCTGCGGGCTTCGTACAGGGTGATGAAGGTGCGGATCAGGTTCAGGTCGATGTGGCTCATGGTGCCTCGCACTGCGGTATCGATATAGATAGTGCTTATTTTTGTTAGAGATAGTATCGATTTGATCAATTGCCTGACAGCTGCAAAAGTAACTCAACGTCTAAAAACAGCGGCAAGGGTCCCCATGAAAACTGTTCACTCTGCGTCCTACGACATTTTGCGCGAGCAAGGCCTGACCACCATTTTTGGTAATCCCGGTTCTAATGAGCTGCCATTTCTTAAAGGTTTTCCCGAAGACTTCACCTACATTCTCGGCCTGCACGAAGGCGCGGTGGTCGGCATGGCGGATGGCTTTGCCCTGGCCACGGGCAAACCAACCTTCGTGAACCTGCATGCGGCGGCCGGTACCGGCAACGGCATGGGCGCGCTAACCAATGCCTGGTACTCCCACAGCCCGCTGGTGATCACTGCTGGTCAGCAAGTGCGCTCAATGATCGGCGTCGAAGCGATGTTGGCTAACGTAGATGCCGCCCAGTTGCCCAAGCCTCTGGTGAAGTGGAGTCACGAACCGGCCTGTGCGCAAGACGTGCCACGGGCCTTGAGTCAGGCGATTCATATGGCCAGCATGGCCCCGCGCGGGCCGGTGTATGTGTCTATTCCTTACGATGACTGGGCCTGCGAAGCCCCGCCTGGGGTCGAGCATTTGGCGCGGCGCCAGGTGATCAGCGCTGGCCTGCCCTCAACGGCACAGTTGCAGCAACTGGCTCAGCGCCTGTCGTCAGCACGTAGCCCGGTGCTGGTGCTTGGACCGGATGTGGATGGCAGTTGCAGCAATGCCTTGGCCGTGCAATTGGCCGAAAAGCTGCGAATGCCTGCGTGGGTTGCACCTTCGGCGTCGCGGTGCCCTTTCCCGACGCGTCATCCGTGCTTCAGGGGCGTGTTGCCAGCGGCAATTGCCGGTATCAGTCGTATCTTGGCCGAGCATGATTTGATTTTAGTGGTGGGCGCGCCGGTGTTTCGTTACCACCAATTCGCCCCCGGCGATTACCTGCCAGCCGGTACTGAGCTGGTGCATATCACCTGTGATCCGGGTGAAGCGGCGCGCGCACCCATGGGCGATGCGCTGGTGGCTGATATTGCCCTGACCCTAGAAGCATTGGTGGACACTGTTCACACCAGTACCCGAGCGATGCCAGAGGCGTTGCCACGCCCGCAGACAGTGGTCGAGGAGGGTGGCTTGCTGCGCCCCGAAACCGTGTTCGATCTGATCGATCAACTGGCGCCTAAAGATGCCATCTACGTCAAAGAATCTACCTCCACAGTGGGGGCGTTTTGGCAGCGAGTCGAAATGCGTGAGCCGGGCAGTTACTTCTTTCCGGCGGCCGGTGGCTTGGGTTTTGGCCTACCCGCGGCGGTCGGTGTGCAGTTGGCAACCCCCGAGCGACGCGTCGTGGGAATCATTGGTGACGGTTCGGCCAACTATGGCATTACGGCCCTGTGGACCGCTGCGCAGTACGGCATCCCCGTGGTCTTTATCATCCTTAAAAATGGCACGTACGGCGCCTTGCGCTGGTTTGCCGATGTACTGAACGTGAGCGACGCGCCGGGGCTGGATGTGCCAGGTCTGGATTTTTGCGCGATTGCTCAGGGCTACGGCGTACACGCTGTGCAGGCTAATACCGCGCAGCAGTTTGCGCAGGCATTGCGTGAAGCCCTGGCGGGGCAGCGCCCGGTCTTGATCGAGGTGCCGACGCTTACCATCGAACCCTGAGGCTTGGCGTCAGGCCCGGGCACGATGCTGCTGAACAGGCCTGACGCGGCACTACAACAACAATAAAAAAGAGGTGGTTATGAACAAGACTTCCGTCAGCGAAGTGATCGACGCTGCGCCTTTTAATCGCACCCATTTGCTGATTCTGATGTGGGGCTGCTTCATCATGCTGTTCGATGGCTACGACATGGTGATCTACGGCTCGGTCGTGCCGCAGCTGATGCAGGAATGGCAACTCACCGCGATTGAAGCCGGGACCTTGGGCAGTTGCGCGCTGTTCGGCATGTTGTTTGGCGGTACTCTGCTCGCACCTTTGGCCGACCGCTTCGGGCGCCGCAAGCTGATTATCCTCACCACCTTGTTGGCCAGTCTGGCGGCGTTTCTCACGGGGCATGCGACCACCCCATTCGAGCTGGGCGCTTGCCGTCTGGTCACCGGATTGGCCTTGGGCGCACTGGTGCCGAGTGCCATTAACCTGATCAGCGAATTCGCTCCCGAAGGGCGGCGCAGCACCATGATCACCGTGATGTCGAGCTTCTACTCGGTAGGCGCGGTGCTTTCGGCGTTGCTGGCGATTGCGGTGATCCCGCAGTGGGGCTGGCAGGCGGTGTTCTACGTGGCGGTACTGCCTGTGCTGGCGGTGCCTTTTATGTGGCGCTACCTGCCTGAGTCGGCGGCGTTTCTGGCGCTCAAGGGGCGGCGAGGTGAACTCGACCAACTGCTGGTCAAAGTCGATCCTGCCTACCGCCCGGGCACTGAGTTGAGCTTGCCGGTCAGTGACAAACAGACCCGTGGTGCGCGTTTACCGCAGTTGTTCAGCAAGGGCCAGGCACTGGCAACCTTGCTGCTGTGGGTGGCATTTGCGATGTGCATGCTGATGAGCTACGGGCTTAACACCTGGCTGCCCAAGCTCATGGCCCACGGTGGCTATCCGTTAGGGTCGAGTCTGGCGTTTCTGGTCACCCTCAACATTGGGGCCACCTTTGGCGCGCTGTTCGGCGGCTGGCTGGCCGACCGTCTGGGTGTGCAACGCACGTTGGCACTGTTTTTCGTGTTGGCCGCACTGTCACTGGCCGCGCTCGGCCTCAAACCTGGCCCGGTGCTGCTCAACGTCCTGTTACTGATCGCTGGCGCCACCACCATCGGCACTCTGGCGGTGATCCATGCTTACGCGTCCATTTCATACCCGGCGCATATTCGTTCTACCGGGGTGGGCTGGGCGGCCGGCATTGGCCGGCTTGGCGCGATTGCCGGGCCGATGCTGGGTGGCAGCCTGTTGGCCCTTGAGTTGCCATTCCAACAGAACTTTCTGGCGTTCGCGCTGCCCGGAGTTATAGGTGCCCTGGCGATCGTGTGCATTCAGGTTCGTCCCCAGCCTTCCATTGGCCAGCCCGAAGTGGCAGCCAAAAACAGCCACTGAATCTTTTCAAGGAGCATGACATGACCCATTACAGCGACTTTCATCTGCAACCGATTGCTGGAGAGTGGCGCAGCGGCGCAGGCGGTAAAACGCTGCGAGTGACGAACCCGTTCGACGACACGTGTGTGCTGGAGATTGCCCAAGCCAACCGCGAGGACTTGGATGCGGCCTACCGCAAGGCCGCCGACGTGCAGCCGCAGTGGGCGGCACTCGGTCCGTCAGCACGGGCGGCGGTATTGCATCGGGTGGTTGCGGTGTTCGACCAGCGGCGTGAAGAAATCATCGACTGGCTGATCCGCGAGTCCGGCAGTACCCGGCTCAAAGCACAGTTGGAGTGGGGCGCTGCGCGCGCCATCGCTCTGGAGTCAGCGTCGTTTCCGGCCCGTGTCCATGGGCGCATTGTGGAGTCCGATGTGCCGGGCAAAGAAAGCCGGGTTTATCGCAGCGCCCTCGGCGTGGTCGGGGTCATCAGTCCATGGAATTTCCCCCTGCATCTGACTCAGCGCTCCATTGCACCGGCGCTGGCGTTGGGCAATGCCGTGGTGATCAAACCGGCCAGCGATACCCCAGTGTGTGGTGGTCTTTTGCTGGCGCGGATCTTCGAAGAAGCCGGGTTGCCCGCCGGGGTGCTGAGCGTGGTCGTCGGGGCGGGCAGTGAGATTGGTGATGCCTTTGTCGAACATCCGGTGCCGTCGCTCATCACCTTTACCGGATCGACCCCGGTAGGCCGAGGTATCGGCGCTATCGCCAGTGGCGGGGAGCACCTCAAACACGTGGCTTTGGAGCTGGGCGGCAACAGCCCCTTTGTGATCTTGGCGGATGCGGACCTTGAGCAAGCAGTGAATGCGGCGGTGTTTGGCAAGTTTTTGCATCAGGGCCAGATCTGCATGGCGGTCAATCGCATCATCATCGACGACCGCCTGTATTCGGCGTTTGCCGAGCGTTTTGTGGCGCGGGTCAAGGGGCTCAAGGTCGGAGACCCGAACGCGCAAGACACGGTGATTGGCCCTGTGATCAACGCCCGTCAACTACAGGGGCTGCATGAAAAAATCCAGCTGGCCCGTACGCAGGGCGCTGAGCCGCTTTACGAGGGCCCCTGCCATGGCAACGTGCTGGCACCGCATGTGTATGGCGAAGTGACGGTCGACATGGACTTGGCGCGCAACGAAATTTTTGGCCCACTGGTGGGGCTAATCCGCGCACGTGACGAGGCCCATGCCCTGGAGCTGGCTAACGCCAGTGAATTCGGCCTTTCGAGTGCGGTGTTCAGCACCAACCTGGAGCGTGCGGTGAACTTTGCTCGGCAGGTTCGAGCAGGCATGACTCACGTTAACGACATCGCGGTTAACGACGAAGCCAACGCTCCGTTTGGCGGAGAGAAGAACTCGGGCCTGGGTCGTTTCAATGGCGACTGGGCCATCGACGAATTCACCCGTGATCACTGGATCAGCGTGCAACACACGCCGCGTCAATACCCGTTTTGACGCGCTAGCTGACTGATTGACGCCCGGCCACGCCGGGCCTTTTTTGCAACCTTTCCCAGGCGGGCCGTTAGGGCCTGCCGGCAATGGCTGACAAGCCATCTGCGCCAATAGCGCCGACGCCCATGCTCTGGCGAGGCAGCATTATCTTTTGCTAGGCTGTGTGGCAATCGCAAAGGGAGTGCTTGAAGAATGGAACTGAAATCACCAGACAAAAATATTCGAATCGTCGGCTGCGCGGGGATTGTTGCGGGGCTGGGGATGATCGTTGCCGGGCATGCCAGTTTTGGCACCAGTCTTCTAGGGGGCGGGCTGCTGTTTCTGGCCTTGCCTTTATTTAGAACAGCGGGCAAAAAATAAGGATTTTCTACCCGCTGCGCAGTGGGCTAAACGGTCAGGCGGTCACGAGTCGGCGTGCCCTGATCCCGCCGATCACCACGGCGCCAATCGCAGCACCCCCCCGTAACCGAACAGCGGATACACCTGGCCCACCAAGCTCATCACCACCCTCAGCAAACCCACTATTGCGCCACCCATGATCGCCAGTATCAGCACCCCGGCAACGATGTGGTACGACACCTACAGCAAGACCCCCAGCAACCGATGACTGGCCCCGGATTCCTGCTGGCTGGCCATTGGGTTCAGCTCATCGAAGCTTTGATCGCGGGTGGCCACGCCATACAGCGCCACCCCACCAGCCCCCACCCGTGTACTGGGTGTCGACATCGCCCAGTTGTTTAGCTCCGACCGCGAGCAGGGCGAAGGGGGCAACCCACAGTGCTCAGCACCGCGCTTGATAACGCAACGGGTTCACGGTGGTGATGACCGAGTAGGTATTTTCGATGTGCGATGTAAGCGTTCGGTTTTTCCTGCGACAGGAAACTATTTGACATATTTGATTTGTGATCACATATTGAGGGCCATAAGAACGACAACTCAGGTTTGACTCATGACACACGGCCCAGTACCGCTCCCAGCTTTGCGCCAGGTTTCTCGCGATACCCTGCAAGATCAGGTGTACCGGCAAATCCGCGAAGCCTTGATGAGTGGCCGCTTTCAGCCGGGCCAAAAGCTGACCATCCGTGGTCTGGCCGAAGCCCTCGGCTCCAGTCCCATGCCCGTACGTGAAGCCCTGCAACGCCTCAGCGCCGAAAACGCCTTTGAAGTCACTGAAACTTCGCGTCTTCGCGTTCGCCTGATGACGGTCGAGCGCCTGCGCGAAATTCGTGATGCACGGGTTGCTCTCGAAGGCTTGTTGGCCGAGAAGGCAGTTCTGCTGCTGGAAAAAAACGACCTCGCTGAAATTTCCGATCTGTGCCAGCAAATGCAAGCCGCGGCAGATCAAGTGGATGTATCCCGTTATCTGTGGACCAACTTCGCTTTTCACCGCCGCATCTATGCAGTGGCCCGAGCCGAGTTGACCATGGCTGCCGTGGAAAATTTCTGGCTGCACATGGGCCCCTGTTTTGCCCTGGTCGCCCCCGATAAAGCTCACCTGCAGCGCTCGATGGAAGCCCACACCCGCATCGTTGAGGCGTTGACCGCCCGCGATGGCGCCGGTGCTCGCGCCGCAGTGACCGATGACATCATGCAGGCCGCCGATTCACTGGCGCGTCTGCTCGTCAAGAACGGCCCTTCGCGGTCGTCTGTTTCTGGAGGAAAACGTGCATGAGTGTCTTACAACGGTTGCAGCCTTATCCCGGCTTACGTGTCCTGATTTCTGGTGGGGCTGCCGGGATCGGTGAAGTATTGGCGGCGGCTTATCTGGAGGCCGGTGCTCAGGTGCATGTGTGCGATGTGAGCGAGCCTGCCTTGGCGGCGTTCCGCGATAAATATCCGGGCACGGTTGCTACCCGTGCCGATGTCAGTGACGCGGCGCAGATCGAGGCGGTTTTCAAGGTTCAGCGTGAGCATTTTGGTGGCCTCGATGTACTGGTGAATAACGCCGGGATCGCCGGGCCTACCGGGGGGATTGACGCCATCAGCGATGCTGACTGGCAGGCCACCATCAATATCAACCTCACGGCGCAATATCGCTTCGCGCACCATGCTGTGCCGTTACTCAAAGAGTCGCCACATGGCCATTTGCTGCATATCGCGTCGGTGGCGGGTCGTCTCGGCTATGCCTGGCGCACGCCTTATGCGGCCACCAAATGGGCAATTATCGGCCTCATGAAGTCGCTGGCATCGGAGTTGGGCGAAAGTGATATTCGGGTCAACGCCTTGTTGCCCGGCATTGTCGAAGGGCCACGCATGGACGGCGTGATCCGCGCCCGCGCCGAGCAGGTCGGCGTGCCAGAAGCCGAGATGCGCCAGCAATACCTCAACAAAATTTCCCTTAAACGCATGGTCAGCGCCGAAGACGTGGCGGCTATGGCGTTGTTCCTCTGTTCACCCGCCGCGCGCAATGTGACCGGCCAGGCAATCAGTGTCGACGGTAACGTCGAGTACCTGTAAGCCGCTGATGTAATACCCGGCGCTGGTCGCCAACGACGCACACACCGAAACACCCGGGATTTTTTTTCATAAGAATAAAAGTCGGAGAATCGTCATGTCCAAAAAACGTCCTGTCATCATCACCTGCGCCGTTACCGGGGCTATCCACACGCCTTCGATGTCGCCGTATCTGCCTATTACCGCACAAGAAATTGCCGATGCTGCGATTGGGGCTGCCGAAGCCGGCGCCGCGATTGTCCATTTGCATGCCCGTGACCCTATCGACGGTCGTCCCAGCCAGGACCCGGCGCTGTTTGCTGAGTTTCTACCGCAGATCAAGGCGGCCAGCGACGTCGTGATCAACCTCACCACCGGCGGCGCGCCGACCATGGGCGTCGAGGAACGCCTGCAACCGGTGCTGCAATTCCAGCCCGAGCTGGCTTCGCTGAACATGGGCTCGATGAACTTCGGCCTGTACGAAATGCTCAATCGCTTTACCGAGTTCAAGCACGATTGGGAGCGCCCGTATCTGGAAGAGAGCGACGACCGAATCTTCCGTAATACCTTCCGCGACATTGCCCACATTCTTAATTCATGCGCGGCAAACCGCACCCGGTTTGAAGTCGAGTGCTATGACATTGGCCACCTCTACACCGCCGCCCACTTCATGGAGCGCGGACTGATCAAACCGCCGCTGTTTATCCAGTCGGTCTTTGGCCTGCGAGGCGGCATTGGCGGCCACCCTGAAGACTTGGCCCACATGCGTCGCACCGCTGACCGCCTGTTTGGCGAAGATTACGTATGGTCGATCCTGGGTGCCGGACGCGGACAAATCCCACTGGCAACCATGGGCCTTTCAATGGGCAGCAACGCCCGGGTCGGGCTTGAGGACTCGCTGTGGGATGGCCCCGGCAAACTCGCAGCCTCCAATGCCGATCAGGTACGGCGTATCCGAACGGTGATTGAGGCGTTAGGCGGGCGGGTGGCAACCCCGGACGAAGCGCGAGAGATTCTTGATCTCAAGGGCCGTTACAACGTCAATTTCTAAGCCGCGAGCAGGCCGCGTCACCGCGCGGCCATGCCCATCCCGCACAACAACAAAAAAGGGATAACACCATGCGTAGTCAAGCCGCACCCCGCGATGAGCGAGTGCTGAACAAACTGATGTTCGTCAAATTGATGCCGTTGTTGATTGCCGCTTACGTATTGAGCTTTCTCGATCGCACCAACATTGCCCTGGCCAAGCACCAGTTGGACGTTGACCTGGGTATTTCTGCGGCGGCTTATGGCCTGGGTGCGGGGCTGTTTTTCCTGACCTATTCACTGTCGGAAATACCCAGCAACCTGATCATGCACAAGGTCGGCGCGCGCTTCTGGATCGCCCGGATCATGGTGACCTGGGGGCTGATCTCGGCGGCGATGGCCTTTGTTCAGGGTGAGACTTCGTTCTATGTCTTGCGCCTGTTGCTGGGCATTGCCGAAGCGGGTCTGTTCCCCGGTGTGATGTTGTACCTGACCTATTGGTTCAACCGTGAACAACGGGCGCGAGCGACCGGTTACTTTCTGCTGGGTGTGTGCTTTGCCAACATCATTGGCGGCCCGCTGGGCGCGGCATTGATGCGCATGGACGGCATGCTGGGCTGGCACGGCTGGCAGTGGATGTTCATGCTCGAAGGCCTGCCAGCTGTGGCGTTTGCCTGGGTCGTCTGGCGCAAATTGCCAGACCGTCCAAGCAAGGCACCGTGGCTCTCGGCCGAAGAGGCACAGGGCATTGAACAGCGCATTGCGCGAGAAACTGAAGAGGGGGCGGGCAAGGGTGGACACTCGATCAAACAGTGCCTGACGCCGCAGATCTTGCTGGCCATTTTTGTCTATTTTTGCCATCAGATTACGGTCTACACGGTGATCTTCTTTCTGCCGAGTATCATCAGCCGCTACGGCGAAATGAGCACCATGAGCGTTGGGTTGCTGACCTCCTTGCCGTGGATAGCAGCGGCAGTGGGTGCGGTGTTCTTGCCGCGTTATGCAACCACCGCGCGAGGAGCCCGGAGTATGTTGGTCGCAGGTTTGCTGACCATGGCGGCAGGGCTAGGCATTGCCGCGGTGTCCGGGCCGGTGTTCAGCCTGATGGGTTTCTGCCTGTCGGCGGTGATGTTCTTCGTGGTGCAGTCGATCATCTTTCTGTATCCGGCTTCACGGCTCAAAGGCGTGGCATTGGCCGGTGGCCTGGGCTTCGTCAACGCGTGCGGACTGCTGGGCGGGTTTGTCGGGCCGTCGGTCATGGGCGCCATTGAAATGAGCACCGGCAATGCCATGAATGGTTTGAAAGTGATCGCCGTGGTGCTGGTGGTAGCCGCATTGGCGGCGCTGCGCTTGCGTCAGGGGCAAGAGTCGGCAAGGCCCAAAAGCGTCGCGGGTCAACCTGCCACAGAAGGCGCGTAACGCGAAAACAGACCCAGCAGGAACGAGCTTGCTCGCGATCTTCTGATCTTTAAAAGATCAGAAGATCGCTCCTACCGTGGGTCGTGTGCAGTTGTTAAGTGAAGGATGGAGGGTTAACGAGGCGTTCGGCCTTCAACCGGATGACCCGGGTGTATAGCCCAGCGCTCAGGTGTTCCTGAATGCGCTGGGCCACCACCAGCGACTCAGGCCGCCATTCGGTTTCCAGCACGCGCTTGTTGCTGCGCCCAACCCGCGAGTCGGCGTCCGGCTTTACATCGGGCTGGTCCTTGCCCGTCAGCACACCACGGGCCAACGGGCTGTAGGTGACAACGCCAAGACCGAAATGATTGGCCGCCGGGATCTGCTCCGCTTCGGCGGTGCGCCAGCCACGGAAGTTCGAGACCCCGAAATGTCCCAGTTTGCCTTGCTTGATTAAGTCGACGATGGCACGTACGCCTTCACCCAGTGGCGCGGCGAGTAGCCTGGATTGAAGTGCGAGAGCGCTACCGGCAACGGTGGGTGTAAACCATCACGCGTCGCTGAGGTCTGGGCCTCGCAGGGGAACTCGATAGCCGAGGTGTTGAGAGCGTCCTTGCCGCAGGCGTGCAGCCAAGTAATATAGCGCTTTGGTTGTGCCTGTCTGGAGGGGTGAAATGCTGTTTGTTGTCATGTTGGGGGGCAAGCATCCCAGAGCCAAAATCGAAGTGCATGACGTGGTGTTTGCCATTGCTGACAGCCTGGAAGCGGCCTATCCACAGCTGCGGGAAGGCTGGTTTGGCAACCCTTCAGGTTTGCATATCGATTCATGGATGCGCGTTGACGGCGTCGAACGCTGGAAAGTCGAACTGAGCCCACTGGCCCCTGCGCCCGGCACGCCGCGTTTGTACTTCATCAACCTTGGCGGCTATGAAGCGCATGCTTTCGGCGAGGCGCATCATTATGTGCTGGTGGTTGCCAACGACACGCGTCAAGCCAAGTCCAAGGGCAAGCAACACATGCTGGCGCACTGGAAACAGTCCCACACCGACGCACTGATGGATGTGGATGACTGCTTACCGATTGATCAGGTCGGTGGACGCTACATCCATCTGGTCGAGGGTGCGCATCAGGGTGTGATCCAGAATAACGATTACATTGTGATCCCGCGTTAACCCACCAAGGCCCACTCAATGTTCAGACGCCGAGTCATGACTTTGGACGATTATGATCAGTTGATCGAACGGCTGAAGTGCACAAGCCTGTATTCGCGCGCCTCGCGGCAGTCTTTTTACCGCTGTTATTGACGGCATGCAGTCAGCACATGACTTCCACGCAGAACCTGCAGGGCTAACCACTCATCGCGCAGCAGGCGGTTTCGACCGGTAGCCTGAAATACACCGGCAAAGATCAGGGCCAGCCGTTTTCATTGCTCATTGTCCCAGGGCCTTGCACTGCGTCGATGTCGGGCCAGGTGTTCAGTTACACCTCTACCTGGATCTGTGCGGGTGAGGGCTACGCGGGGTGTGCTGCCAGCGCCGGCTGACGTCCCATCGCGCTGGTGTTCGATGCACGGGGGGCGGCCATGAGCGATTTTCTGGCGGTTCAGGCATAAAAAACCCGGCGTGACCCAGAGTTAGCCTCTGTGCCGCGCCGGGTGTGTTGCCAGCTCGCATGCAGATGTCGTGGATCCGTACGCGAGCTGTTTGAACCTTTTTAGTCGCGTTCGATTGCCAGGGCCACGCCCTGACCGCCGCCGATGCACAAGGTGGCGAGGCCTTTCTTGGCGTCACGCTTGATCATTTCGTGCAGCAATGTCACCAGCACGCGGCAACCTGATGCTCCAATCGGGTGGCCCAAGGCAATGGCGCCGCCATTGACGTTGACCTTGTCCATGTCCCATTCCAGCTCTGTGCTCACCGCCAGTGCTTGCGCTGCGAAGGCTTCGTTGGCTTCGATCAGGTCCAGGTCGCCGAGGCTCCAGCCGGCTTTTTTCAAGCAGGTGCGGGTTGCCGAAACGGGGCCGATACCCATGATTGCCGGGTCGACACCGGCGTTGGCGTAACCGGCGATTCGGGCCAACACTGGCAGGCCCAGGGCTTTGGCCTTGTCGGCGCTCATCAGCACCACGGCGGCGGCGCCGTCATTAAGGGTGGAGGAGTTGCCAGCAGTGACGCTACCGTCTTTTTTGAAGGCCGGCTTGAGTTTGCTCAAGGACTCGGCGGTGATGCCGTCACGCGGTTGTTCGTCGACCTTGAATGTCACTGGGTCGCCTTTGCGCTGGGGAATCAGGATCGGGGTGATTTCGTCAGCAAAACGACCGGCTTCGATGGCCGCCATGGCTTTCTGTTGCGAGGCGGCGGCGAAGGCGTCCTGCTGTTCACGGGTCAGGTGGTATTTGTCCACCAGGTTCTCGGCCGTGATACCCATGTGGTAGTCATTGAATGCGTCCATCAAGCCGTCGTGCAACATGCTGTCGAGCAGTTTGGCGTTGCCCATGCGCAAACCCGTACGGGCGGCTGGCAGCACGTACGGCGCCAGGCTCATGCTTTCCATGCCACCGGCGATAATCACCTCGGCATCGCCGCAACGAATCGCCTGGGTCGCCAGATGCAGCGCCTTGAGGCCCGAACCGCACAGTTTGTTCAAGGTCAGTGCCGGTACGGCGTGAGGCAGGCCGGCGAGGATCGACGCTTGACGCGCGGGGTTCTGCCCGCACCCTGCGGTCAGCACCTGACCCAGGATCACTTCATCAATCTGCTCGCCCTTGAGGCCGGTTTTTTCCAGCAGTTGACGAATGACCGCGGCGCCGAGTTCCGTCGCTGGAATGTTGGCCAGCGAGCCCTGAAAACTGCCAACGGCTGTGCGCGTGGCGGCGACAATGACGACTTCTTGCATCACATTTCTCCTTTAAAAGTGGCGGTTCAGGCGAATTGCATTTCCGGAACGTGGTCTGGAACGATCAACTTGCCGGCAGTTTTGCTGACGATTTCTTCAACGCTGACGCCGGGCGCCCGCTCTTTGAGGATGAACGCGCCGTCCTCGATTTCCAGATAGGCCAGATCGGTCAGCACACGCTTGATACACCCGGCGCCGGTCAACGGCAAGCTGCAACGCGACAGCAGTTTCGACTCGCCATCTTTGGAGGCGTGGGTCATGGTGACGATGATGTTCTCGGCGCCGGCCACCAGATCCATCGCGCCGCCCATGCCCTTGACCAGTTTGCCGGGGATCATCCAGGAGGCGATGTTGCCATGCACATCGACTTCAAACGCGCCGAGCACGGTGAGGTCAATGTGGCCGCCGCGAATCATTGCGAATGACTCGGCGGAAGAGAAAATCGACGCGCCAGTGCGGGCGGTGACGGTTTGCTTGCCAGCGTTGATCATGTCGGCGTCAGCTTCGCCCACACGCGGAAAAGGCCCCATGCCGAGCAGACCGTTTTCCGATTGCAGCATGACTTCCATGCCTTCAGGGATGTAGTTGGCGACCAGGGTCGGGATGCCGATGCCGAGGTTCACATAGAAGCCGTCTTGCATTTCGCGGGCGACGCGCTGAGCCATTTGTTCGCGGGTAAGAGCCATTATTGTTCTCCGTGCTCTGAATCAAGAGCTTAAGGCGGGTGGCAGGGGATCAAGGGCGCTCAGTGAGCTGTTCGATACGTTTTTCAAACGTGCCGCAAATGATCCGGTCGACGTAGATGCCAGGGGTGTGGATCTGCGCCGGGTCCAACTCGCCGGGCTCGACAATTTCTTCGACTTCAACCACGGTGATCTTGCCCGCTGTGGCCGCCAGCGGGTTGAAGTTCTGCGCGGTGTGGCGGTAGATCACGTTACCGAAATGGTCGGCTTTCCAGCCTTTGACGATGGCGAAGTCACCCGTGATGGATTCTTCCATCAGGTAGGTACGGCCTTTGAATTCGCGGGTTTCCTTGCCTTCTGCCACGGGCGTACCCACACCCGTAGCGGTAAAGAACGCCGGGATGCCTGCACCGCCGGCGCGCATTTTTTCGGCCAGCGTGCCTTGCGGGGTGAGCACGACTTCAATTTCGCCGCTGAGCAACTGCTTTTCGAAGAGCGCGTTTTCACCGACATACGAGGCGACGACTTTGCTGATCTGGCGGTCTTCGAGCAGGATGCCCAGGCCAAATCCATCCACGCCACAGTTGTTCGACACCACAGTCAAGTCGCGGGTGCCTTTGCGTTTGATCTCGTTGATCAGATTTTCCGGGATCCCGCACAGGCCGAAGCCGCCCGAAATCACAGTCATGCCATCTTCAAGCCCGGCCAGCGCTTCCTCGTAGGACGCGACGCGTTTATCAAAACCTGCCATATGCACCTCTTTTATTCTTGGAGAGTGGTGGTTAGCCGTATGCAGCGAGTGTCACTCCGCTGGATTGATTTGTTAAGTTGATTTTTAAGGTTGATTAATAGATAAATCGAAACAATTTAACGGGAGACCCTGCCCATGACCGTGAAACAGATTCGCGCTTTTTTGGCGGTAGCGCAAAGCCTGAGCTTCGCCGTGGCCTGCGAGCGCCTGCATTTATCGCAGTCGGCCTTGAGCCTGACCATCAAGGCATTGGAAGAAGGCCTGGGCGGGCGCTTGTTTACCCGCACCACGCGCAACGTCGCACTGACCCCGGAAGGTGAGGCGTTGCTGCCTCGGGCCCGGCGATTGGTGGCTGACTGGGACAACGTTGACGATGAAATGCGTCAATTGTTCACGTTGCAGCGTGGCCGCGTGACATTGGCGGCAATTCCCTCGTTTGCCTGCAACCTGTTGCCGCCCATCCTCAAAAATTTTCGCGTGCGCTACCCCAAACTCAATGTCACGGTTAATGACGTGATCAACGAGCAAGTGCTGGAAATGGTCCGTGAGCGGCAGGTGGAGTTGGGTGTAGCGTTTGAGCCAGCACCGGGTTCGTCACTGACCTTTACTGCGCTGTACATGGACCGTTTTGTAGCCGTGGTGCCAGCCGACTCTGGGTTGGCGGGGCTTTCGATCATCGACTGGAAAACGCTGCTCGAACAGCCATTCATTACGCTGCAACGGCCGTCTGCGGTGCGCGTGCTGCTGGAAGAGCACTTGCAGGCGCGGCACATGAAATTGCCGGTGGAATTCGAGAGTCATCAATTGGCCACCGTCGGGCGCATGGTCGCCAGCGGGCTGGGGGTGAGCGTGGTTCCGGCCTTGTGCGTCAGACAGATGCGCGAATTGGGGGCGCATTGCATCACCTTGCACGAACCGATAGTGGAGCGGGCAATGGGCGTGCTGACTAAACCGGGGCATGAGTTATCGGCGGCAGCGCAGGCCATGTTTGATAGCCTGCAGGATGAGTGGCGTGTGATCGTGTAGGGGCGAGCTTGTGTGTTTAAAGATCAAGAGATCGCCAGGCAAGCTCGCCCCTACAGGGGGATATTCGCTTCAGACCCCTTTGGTTGAAGGCAGCAAGAGGGTCAAAATTCCCAGCAAGGGGAGGTACGAACACAGCGAGTACACAGACTCAATGCCGTGGATGTCGGCCAGATGCCCGAGCAGTGCCGCTCCGATGCCGCCAAAGCCGAACATCAAGCCAAAGAACACGCCTGCGATCATGCCGACATTGCCCGGCACCAGTTCTTGCGCGTACACCACGATGGCGGAGAACGCGGAAGCCAGGATGAAGCCGATGATCATGCTCAAGATGCCGGTCCAGAACAGGTCGACATACGGCAATGCAAGGCTGAAAGGCGCAGCGCCCAGAATCGAGAACCAGATCACCGCTTTACGGCCGATTTTGTCGCCAATTGGACCGCCGAAAAAGGTGCCCGCCGCCACTGCGCCTAAAAACAGGAACAGGTAGAGCTGGGAAGTGGCCACCGACAGGTCGAACTTCTCGATCAGAAAGAAGGTGAAGTAGCTGGTGAAGCTGGTCATGTAGAAGTACTTGGAAAACACCAGCATCGCCAGCACCACCAGTGCGGCCGTGACGCGTTGTCTGGACAGGCCGTGGGTGGCCACAGTGCCTTGTTTAAGCTTGAACAGGTTGAGGTGCTGGCGATACCAGCGGCTCAAGCCGTACAGGATCCCGATGGCGAAGACCGCAAACAGGCCGAACCACGCGACATTGCCCTGACCGTAGGGGATGACAATGGCTGCGGCCAGCAGCGGGCCAAACGCGCTACCCGCGTTACCACCGACCTGGAACGTTGATTGCGCCAGGCCGTAGCGCCCGCCCGAGGCGAGGCGTGCCACTCGCGAAGTTTCGGGGTGGAAGGTCGAGGAGCCGATCCCCACCAGTGCAGAGGCCACCAGAATGGCGGTGAAGGTGCCGACCAATGCCAGCATCAAAATCCCGATCAAGGTGCACACCATTCCGGCGGGCAGCAGCCAGGGCTTGGGGTGACGGTCGGTGTAGTAGCCGACGCCGGGTTGCAGCAAGGATGCCGTTAGCTGGAAAGTCAGCGTAATCAGGCCGATTTGGGTGAAGCTCAAGCCGTAGTTGGCTTTTAGCATTGGGTAGATGGAGGGCAGCACGGCCTGAATCAGGTCGTTGATCAGGTGAGCCAAGGCGCAGGCAGCGATCACGCGCATCACCAGCGGGCTGGTTTGACTGGCCACCGAATCGTTGGGGCTAGGGTTCGCGGTGGCCGAAGGGGTCGTACTTATTGTTGACATCGACGTTCATCCGATCAGGGAAACAGGGACATTGGGGTGCACAGCGGCAAAGCAGCGCCTATCCTAGGATTCGCGAAATTGCCTGTCTCGCGCAATTCGGGCAGTCAACCTCTCAAAAAGGGCAGCATCATCAAACCGTTGAAAGAATTTCTGCTTGAGGTCGACCAAGCGGTCTGGCCAGTCAGAAGCAGCGCGACTGATTACCCGGCTGACTGGGTCATTGCGCCTCACTCGCACACCAAACATCAGCTGTTGTATGCCATTGAAGGGGTGATGGTGGTGCATTCGGCGATGAGCCAGTGGACAGTGCCACCGAGCCGCGGGATATGGATGCCTTGTGGCCAGGTGCATTCGATTCGTTGCGTGGGCCCGCTGAAAATGCGCAGTGTGTTTGTGCGGCCCGACGTGGTGGCGCAGTTGCCCACTGAGACCCGTGCAGTGAGTATTTCGGCGCTGCTGAGTGAGTTGATCAAGGCTTCGATTGAAATCACCGAGCCTTACGAGATCCAGTCGCGAGGCGAGCGGATCATGAACCTGATTCTGGACGAACTGGCCATCTTGCCGGTCTTGCCGTTGCACCTGCCGCAGCCGGTTGACCCGCGCATTCAGACCATATGCGCGGTGTTGCAACGAGACCCGGGCGACGGCTCAACCCTTGCGCACTGGAGCGCGCGGCTGGCGCTGGATGAAAAAACCATCCAGCGGCTGTTTCACAAAGAAACCGGCATGACGTTTGGCCAATGGCGCCAGCAATCGCGTTTACTGCTGGCGCTGGAGCGGATAGCCATCGGCGAAAAAATTATCGATGTCGCCGGAGCTCTGGGGTACGACAGCCCTAGCGCATTCACCACCATGTTCAAAAAGCAGTTCGGTAAAACGCCGAGCAACTTCTTTAAATGAGTGTCGCGCCTACCCCTCTGTATTTGCCTATGTACGTGTTTCCAATATTCGCTATAGCGTTATTTCTATAGCGAAAACCCCGGCAAACACAGGAAATAACCGGGGTGGAGATCTTGAAGATTTCGATCACTGCCCGAATCAAGGGTTTTGGATTCTGCAAATCCAGCTCGCTCACCCGAGCAAAGCTTAGACACCTGCTGGCCTGAGACCTGCCGACGTGGGAGCTGGTGCACGTTTTTTCGGGTGTGCCAGCGATAAGTGGAGTCGCAAAATAGACACGCAGGAGCAAAAAAAATGACATCCGCTGCGTTAAGGTAGTGCACCTGGACATAGTTTGGATTCGTCTAAACCGGTAACGACAGATCATTTACAGAGGAACAAAGCATGGTATCGGCATCTGCGGTAATTGAAATTCCGGCTTCGGCCGATCAGGTGTGGCAATTGGTGGGTGGCTTCAATTCGCTGCCGGATTGGCTCCCGATGGTTGTCAAAAGCGAGGCGGGCGAGGGTGGTCGTCTGCGTCACTTGCAGACCCAGGACGGCACGGTCATTGTTGAGCGACTTGAGGTGTTCGATAACGCCGGTAAAACCTACAGCTATTCGATCACCGAAGGCCCGTTCCCAGTGACGGATTACTTGGCCACCTTGCTCGTTGAAGCGCACGGTACGGGGGCACGCGTGACCTGGTCTGGACGTTTTACCCCGGCGGGGATCAGCGAGGCTGAGGCTCAAGAGCTGTTCAAAGGCGTTTATCAGGGCGGGCTGGACGCGCTGCGGGGCAACTTCCCGGGCTGAGCTGCGCAGACGACGCCACGGGCGGCGATGGGTTGCGTTGCGCCGTAACCCCGGGATTGAAGGGCCTTGGGCCCTTATCGCAGCCTGTGGCAGCGGCGACTGAATTTCAGGGGCATGCCATGAAAGTTGCTTTACATGACCTGGATCAGTACCGGCCCCTAAAAAAACCTGCAAAATTCCTTGTTACTTGTTGTAACACTGGGATATTATCGCCTTGCGTTCACCTACCACGGTTTATGCATTTTTAAGCCCCAAGTTTCCATCAGCTACTTGGGCTTTTTTTTGCCTGGAATTCAAGATTGGATCCAGTTCTGGATGTGCTCCCCGTGGGATGCCCGATGGCGTGCGGCAAGCCCTTTTTTTGCTACGAGATTTGCGCGTGCCATGGGGCTGTGGGAACTGCCGAAGGCTGCGATCTATTGATCTTGAACGTCAAAAGATCGCGGCCTGCGCCAGCGCCTACAGGAGGGTGGGGTGATCAATCAATCGCCTGCGAACTCCACTCGCCATTCACCAAGCGCTGCAAGCCCAGTGGGTTATTGTTCTGCAGCGCCTCGGGTAACAGAGCGTCGGGGTAGTTCTGGTAACACACGGGGCGCAGGAAGCGATCAATGGCCAGTGAGCCAACCGACGTGCCGCGTGCGTCCGAGGTCGCGGGGTACGGACCGCCGTGCACCATGGCATCACACACTTCAACCCCAGTCGGGTAACCGTTGACCAGAATTCGCCCAACCTTTTGCTCAAGAATCGGCACCAGCCACTGATAGTGCTGAAGGTCTGCCGGCTCGCCGATGAGGGTTGCGGTCAGTTGCCCGCGCAAGGCCAGCAATGCGGCTTTTAGCTGAGCGTCATCTTCGACTTCGATGAGGATGGTCGCCGGGCCGAAGACTTCTTCTTGTAGCAGGGGATCTTTATTCAGCAGCAAGCTGACATCCGCCTTGAACAGTTGGGGCTGCGCTTGCGTGCCTGATTGACCATTACCGGTGAGGTGGGTGATACCGGCATGCTTGATCAGGTGCTCTACGCCCTTGGCGTAATTGCGCAGCCCGCCTGCGTTGAGCAGGGTGTGCGGCGCCTGTTCGCTCATGTGCTGGGTAAACTGTTCGACAAAGGCCGAGAACTCAGGCGAACGCACGCCGATAACTAGCCCAGGGTTGGTGCAGAACTGACCGCCGCCCAAGGTGACAGAGGCCGCCAGATCCTTGGCCACGGCCGCACCGCGCGCTGCCAATGCTTGAGGCAAGAGGATCACCGGGTTGATGCTCGACATCTCGGCAAATACCGGGATTGGCTGTTCGCGTTCGGCGGCCATTTTGCTCAGGGCGTTACCGCCGTGCAGCGACCCGGTGAAGCCCACGGCCTGGATGGCCGGATGCTTGACCAGCGGCTCGCCGACGCCTGCGCCGAAGATCATGTTGAACACGCCCTTGGGCATACCGGTCTTTTCGGCGGCGCGGATAATCGCGCAGCCCATTTGGTCAGCGGTTGCCATGTGCCCGCTGTGGGCCTTGAACACCACCGGGCAACCGGCGGCAAATGCGGCAGCGGTATCGCCACCGGCCGTCGAGAATGCCAGCGGAAAGTTACTGGCGCCGAACACGGCAATCGGCCCTACGCCAATGCGGTATTGACGCAGGTCTACGCGTGGCAGGGGTTTACGGTCTGGCAGCGCCAGATCAATGCGTGCGCCTAAAAAGTCGCCACGCCTCAGGACCTTGGCGAACAGTCGCATCTGGCCACTGGTGCGACCACGCTCCCCTTGAATTCGCCCGGCGGGCAGTGCGGTTTCGCGGCATACCAGGGCCACAAAGTCGTCGCCCAGTTGGTCGATTTCATCCGCGATGGCGTCCAGGAATTGTGCGCGGCGTTCAGGACTCAATTGGCGAAAGTCAGCAAAGGCCTCCTCGGCGGCATTGGCAGCGCGGTCGACTTCTTCGGGCGTGGCCTGATGGAAGTCAAACGCCAGCGCCTCACCGGTGCTGGCGTCCAGGCTTTGAAGGGTGATGGTACCCGCAGCGCTGCGGGTGCCCGCGATAAAGTTGTGGCCTGTTACGGTCGACATTGATTCAGTCCTTGTAGATAAGCGTGAGTGCTGCGTGAGGGTTAACTCAGCGCACCAGACAGGGTTTTTTATTGTCGAATTTCCAGCCGGGGATCATGAACTGCATGGCGACGCTGTCGTCCCGTGCGCCCAGGCCCATGCTTTTATACAGCTCGTGGGCTGCGGCCACGGCGTCCATGTCAATGTCTACGCCCAGGCCGGGTTTGGCCGGAACCTTGACGTGACCGTCGACAATTTGCAGCGGCTCGCGGGTCAGGCGCTGGCCGTCCTGCCAGATCCAGTGCGTATCAATGGCGGTGATTTCGCCCGGCGCAGCGGCGGCCACCTGGGTGAACATGGCCAGCGAAATATCAAAGTGATTGTTGGAGTGCGAACCCCAGGTCAGGCCCCACTCGTGGCACATCTGTGCGACCCGGACCGAGCCCTGCATGGTCCAGAAATGCGGATCGGCCAGCGGGATGTCGACGGATTGCAATTGAATCGCATGGCCCATTTCGCGCCAGTCGGTGGCGATCATGTTGGTGGCGGTCGGCAGCCCGGTGGCGCGCCGGAATTCGGCCATCACTTCGCGGCCCGAATAGCCGTTTTCCGCGCCGCACGGGTCTTCGGCATACGCCAGTACGTGGTGCTGGTCGCGGCATAAGGCGATGGCCTCTTTCAGCGACCAGGCGCCATTCGGGTCCAAGGTGATGCGGGCATTCGGGAAGCGTTCAGCCAGCGCGGTCACGGCTTCAATTTCTTCGGCCCCGCGCAGTACACCGCCCTTGAGCTTGAAGTCGTTAAAGCCATATTTGCTTTGCGCCGCTTCAGCCAGACGCACCACGGCTTCTGGGGTCATGGCCTTTTCATGACGCAAACGGAACCAGTCATCGGCATCCGCTTCGCTGCGGTACGCGAGGTCGGTTTGCTGGCGGTCGCCGATGTAAAACAGATAGCCAAGCATCTTCACCGCGTCGCGCTGCTGGCCTTCGCCGAGCAAGGCGGCGACCGGTACTTCGAGGAACTGACCGAGCAGGTCAAGCAGGGCGGCTTCCATCGCCGTGACCGCGTGGATGGTGATGCGCAGGTCAAACGTTTGCAGGCCCCGGCCCGCCGAGTCTCGCGCAGCGAAAGTGGAGCGCATCCGGTTGAGAACGCTCTGGTAGTTGCCAATAGGCTGGCCCATTACCAGGCTGCGGGCGTCTTCCAGGGTTTCGCGGATACGCTCGCCGCCCGGCACTTCGCCGACGCCGGTATTGCCGCTGCTGTCCTTGAGAATCACGATATTGCGAGTAAAGAAAGGGCCGTGGGCGCCGCTGAGATTGAGCAGCATGCTGTCGTGGCCTGCGACCGGAATCACTTGCAGGCTGGTGATGACCGGGGTTTTTGATGGGGGGTGTGAGTGCTCGGCATTCATGGCATGGTCCTTAAAAGCGTCAGGGGTTGGCCCTTCATTATTGTTATGGGGGTGGGGATCCAAGGAGTTGCTTTAAGTTGACAGACATCATACGAGTTGAAATTTCGACTCGCAATCATCCGAAGCAAACAAAATGGTTATAAAAAATAGATTTAATAGGTGGTTGCGGCTGGTTTATGGGCTTTTTAAGCGCTTTTATCGGTTCAAACCTTAAAGGGAGTCTTGTTCAGTCCGAATTTGGGTTCAACGACAGCGCTGCTTAAAAGGAATGTTGGGTTGGTTGTCGTACGTGTTGGAAAAGGGTTAATCACCTAATGCCAGTCTTGTGGTGCATAACCGCTCGAGGCGATACCGGGATGAAAATGAATCTGCTTTACCTGCGTGCTATCGTGTTTACCTTTTTTAAGGGAGCATCCAATGCGAATGTTGATTGGCGTCATGAGCATGGCCTTGCTGGTCGGCTGTGTGTCACCTGCGATGAATGATGCGCGAAGCAAGAGCCCGACGCGGGTTTTAAGCTCTACCAAAGAAGCCCCACTGGTTGCTGAGTGCATCAAGTTTTCATGGCAGGACGAAAGCGTGTTCGGAGTCGATGCTAGCGCGTATATCAACAGCGAAAAATCTGGGCACCTGACCGTTTATACCCGCGGCGCCGAGTCGTTTGCCGATCTGGTGCCACAAGGCACGGGCACGGCCCTGAGCTATTACGCCAAGCAGCCGGATGACAGCGCGGCGATGCGTCGTCTGGCGATGTTGGCGACGTGCCTGTAACGCGGAGGTTTGGGTGTTGAGGCAACGGCAGTGAGCTTGAAACCAGGCTTTGTGCTGACCCGGCACTGGCGCGACACGCCGCTGGGGGTAGAAGTTGAATTGTGGCTGGCCACCGATGAGGGGCCGCAGCACGTGCGCCTGCCGCTCCAGACTTCGGTGGCGTTTATCCCGGTGGCACAGCGTGATCAAGCTCAAGCTGTGTTAAAGGATGAGCGTAACGTCGAGTTTCGTGATTTGGCACTGTGTGATTTTCAGTCGCGGCCGGTGCTCGGCGTTTACTGCCGCCAGCATGCCCAACTGATCGACATCGCCCAGCGCCTGCGCCGCGCCGGTGTTGATGTGTATGAGGCCGACGTACGTCCCCCCGAACGTTTTTTGATGGAGCGCTTCATCACCGCGCCGGTGAGCTTTAGCGGTCAGGCCCAGGCCGACGGGTTACTGCTAAACACCCAGATGAAACCCCACCCTGACTATCGACCTCGCTTGAAGCTGGTGTCGCTGGACATTGAAACCAGTGCCCAGGGTGACCTGTATTCCATTGCCCTTGAAGGCTGTGGCCAGCGTCAGGTGTACATGCTGGGCAGGGCCACCGACGCCGACACACCGGTGGATTTCGACCTTGAGTACTGCGCCACCCGTGGCGAATTGTTGCAACGCCTCAACCAATGGATGGCCCTTCACGACCCCGACGCGATCATTGGTTGGAACGTGGTGCAGTTCGACATGCGGATCTTGCATGAACATGCTCGGCGTTTGGGCATTGCGCTGCTGCTGGGGCGCGGGGGCAGTGAAATGCAGTGGCGCGAGCACGGCACCCGCAAAAACCATTTCTTTGCCAGCGCCGCCGGGCGTTTGATCATCGACGGTATTGAATCGCTGCGTTCAGCAACGTGGTCATTTACCTCTTTCAGCCTGGAAAACGTCGCCCAGACTCTGCTAGGCGAAGGCAAGGACATCAGCACCCCATACCAGCGCATGGACGAAATCAACCGCATGTTCATCGAGGACAAGCCCGCCCTGGCGCGCTACAACCTCAAGGACTGCGAGCTGGTGACGCGCATCTTTGCAAAAACCGAACTGCTGACCTTTTTGCTGGAACGTGCCTCGGTCACGGGGCTGGAAGCGGACCGCAGCGGCGGCTCGGTGGCGGCGTTTTACCACTTGTACATGCCGCTGATGCACCGTCAGGGGTTTGTCGCGCCCAACCTTGGAGACAACCCCCCGCAAGCCAGCCCTGGCGGTTTTGTCATGGAATCGCAGCCAGGCTTGTACGAATCGGTGTTGGTGCTCGACTACAAAAGCCTCTATCCGTCGATTATCCGCACCTTTCTCATCGACCCGCTGGGGCTGGTCGAAGGCCTGCGCCAGCCTGACGCTGAACATTCGGTGCCGGGTTTTCGCGGGGCGCGTTTTTCACGCACTCGGCATTGCCTGCCGGCCATCATCGAACGGGTTGCCAATGGGCGAGAAGTGGCCAAGCGCGAAAAAAACGCCCCGTTGTCCCAAGCCCTGAAAATCATCATGAACGCGTTTTATGGGGTGCTGGGCTCCAGCGGCTGCCGTTTCTTCGACACCCGGCTGGCGTCGTCAATTACCCTGCGCGGGCACGAAATCATGCTCAAGACCCGGACGCTCATTGAAGCGCAAGGCTACAGCGTGATCTACGGCGACACCGACTCCACGTTTGTCTGGCTGCGCAGTGAACACAGCGAAGCCGACGCCTCGCGTATCGGGCGCGAACTGGTGCAGCATGTCAATCAATGGTGGCAAGCCCACGTGCGCGATGAGTACGGCCTCACCAGCGCGCTGGAATTGCAGTTTGAAACCCACTATAGCCGGTTCTTGATGCCGACCATTCGAGGCGCCGAAGAAGGCAGCAAAAAGCGCTACGCAGGCTTGGTGGCGCATGCGGACGGGCGTCGGGAGATGGTCTACAAAGGGCTGGAAACCGTGCGCAGCGACTGGTCACCACTGGCTCAGCAGTTTCAGCAGGCGCTGTACCTGCGCATCTTCAATCGTGAGCCGTATCAAGACTACGTGCGTGACTTCGTGCGCAGCACCCTGGCGGGCGAGCATGATGAACTGCTGATCTACCGCAAGCGCTTGCGTCGTCCATTGAGCGACTACGAACGCAACGTACCGCCACATGTACGGGCCGCGCGCCTGGCCGATGAATACAACGACCAGCAGGGGCGGCCACGGCAATACCAGAATGGCGGCACCATCAGCTACGTCATCACTGTGGCGGGCCCGCAGCCGTTGGAAAACCGCACCGCTGAGGTGGATTACGATCACTACCTGACGCGTCAGCTACAACCCGTGGCCGACGCGATTCTGGTGTTTGTCGACGACGACTTCAGCGCCCTGGTAGGCGGCCAAATGGGCTTGTTTTAAGCGTCGCTGGCCGGTGTTGCGGCCTTGGAGCGGGCACGGTCTTTGGCGGCTTTGGCTTCAGCGGCCAGACATTCCAGACAAAACTGCTCGGCATAACTCATCAGGATTTCGGTGGTGTCGCCTTTGATCGTGCGCGAGCCGGCGAGGATATAACGCATGCGTTTTTCGGTGACACCGATGCGCTGGGCAATCCAGGCCGGGGTTTGGCCGATGCGGTCGACCAGTTTGTTCGCGTATTCGGTGGAATGGTTATAGCGTTCAGCGTTGGGAAACATAGGGCGTCCTGGGGCGAAAAATAAAAGCCGGACGGCAGGGTACTCCTTTTCGCCGGGCACGCCTGTTTTTAAACGATTGGGGTGATAGGAGGCGTCTGGTTGTGCGACGACTGGGTCGCCAATCGCAGCGATCGTAAAGCTGCGCCCTGGATGTGTCTGGTTGACCGCGCAGGTCAATTCTTAACCCCTCAACGGCTAACTGATCGGCTGTTGCGCGCGTTGCAGTTCGCTGCCAAGCAGGGTGTTTTTAACAGGTAAGGAGCGAGCGTGCTCGCGATCTTTTAAAGGATCGCGAGCACGCTCGCTGCTACAGGTGGGGCTTTACCGCGCCGGGGCTGTTTTCAAGCCCAGGCCCTGCGTCGAGCGCGAAATCACGGTAATGACCGCCAGCGCTGCAATCACCAGACCCGGGGATGTGGCCAGCAAGACGCCAGTTGTGCCTGCACCGGCGGCCAGAATCTGCCCGGCGGCCAAAGGCCCAGCGACTGAACCCAATCGGCCAATTGCCACGGCTGCGCCCACGCCGGTTGCACGCACCGTGGTGGGATACAGAGGCGGAGCCAGCGCGTACAGCACCAATTGGGCGGCCATCACAAACAGGCCCGCTGCAAAGCCCGCCATTGCCATGGGCACAATCCCGACCGAGAAGCCGACCCCGGCCAATGCCGCCAGCAGTCCGGCATACACGCTCAACACCACTTTGATCGGGTTGCAGCGATCCAGCAGTAAGCCGCCCAGCAAGGAGCCCAGCGTGCCACCAATGTTGAACAGCATTTGCACCATGCCTGCCTGTGGCTTGGTGAAGCCTTGTTCAAGTAACAGCGACGGCAGCCAGTTCAGCAGCATGTACATCACGGTCAGGGTGAAAAAGTAACTCAGCCATAACCCCGTTGTAGATATGGCGCGGCCTTCGCCAAACAACGCCTTGGCGGTTGATACGCGAGTGGCATGCACGGCGCTTTGACGAAACACGCTGGATTCGGGCAGCAGCATGATCATCAACGGAACCACCAGCAGCGGGGCCAGGCCGCCGATGATAAAGGTGGTTTGCCAGTGGTCATGGGCGAACATTGCGACCACCGCAGCCAGTGCGCCGCCCAGCGGCACGCCGCAGTACATGACGCTGATGGCCGTGCCGCGACGACGTTCATCCACCGCTTCAGCGCACAGTGCAATCAGGTTCGGCAGGGCGGCGCCCAGGCCCAGACCGGTCATGAAGCGCACGAGCAGCAAGTGCGAATAGCTGTCGACGTAGGCGGTCAACAACGAGAAAACACCAAACAGGGTAACGGCACCGATCAAGATTTTCTTGCGGCCGATACGGTCGGCGATCCAGCCGCCGAAAAACGCTCCGGGCAGCAGGCCAATGATCCCGACGCTGAACACCCAGCCCATCATTTTCGGGTCCAGGGCGAAGGTTTGGCGCAAACCTGCGGCAGCCGTTCCGGCGGCTTGCAGATCAAAACCTTCGATGAGCGCAACGATAAAGCACAAAGCGATTGTCAGCGTCGAACGCTGCTGTGGAGTGTTCATGGGTGAACCTCATTCTTGTTTTTGTAGGGGGGGGCTTTCTGCGAGCCGAATAAAGATTAACAAAGATAACTAAAAAAAGAATCTGTGTTTTTAAAAGCCTCTAAATAGGTTTTAAGCCTTATAAAACAAAAGGGTAGATTGACTGGGTTGATAATTTCAAAAAATAGATAATGAAGTTAATGTTCGATTATCGGTCATGGGTGATTGACGTTGCCGTGGGTTGTTTCCATTCTCTGCCGGGAGAATCGCCATCAGAGCGATCTGTTCGTGCCAAAAACAACAATAAATGGACAACCACTATGCTTAAGCTCAACCAAGGCGCTTCCCCGTTAATTCCTCTCTCGTGCATTGCGCTGAGCCTGTTTTCCAGTGGGCTGATGGCCCAGGGTTTTATCGAAGACAGTCACGGCACCTTGACCCTGCGCAATTACTACATGGACCGCGACTACAAGGATGGCGGCGCCAAAACGGCTGCCCGTGAATGGGCGCAAGGCTTTATTGCCAATATGGAATCGGGCTTTACCGAAGGCACGGTCGGTTTCGGGCTGGATGTGCGCGGATTGCTGGGTGTCAAGCTGGACTCTTCACCTGATCGCAGCGGCACCGAACTGTTGCCGGTCAACAGCGACAAACAGGCGGCCGACGAATATTCGCGTCTGGCCTTCACCGGCAAAATGCGCGTTAGCGAGACCACACTCAAAACCGGTGATGTGTCGATTTTTCTGCCGTTCGCCTTTGCCAGCCCCTCGCGCCTGCTGCCGCAGACCTTTTTAGGCACGATTGTGAGCTCCAAGGAAATCCAGGACCTGACCTTCAATACGGGCTATATCGACCGTATCAACAAGCGTGACTCGACCGACTATCAGCCGATGTCAATTGCTTCCCCCAACGGGCGTTTCAAAGGTTCAGCCACGACCTCGCACCTGGCTTATGCCGGGGGTGATTACCAGGTCAACAAAGACTTGAGCCTGCGTGCCTACCACGTTGAAGTGGCCGATCTTTACAAGCAGAGCACCTTCGCCGTGCTGCACAAACTGCCTGTGGGCGACGGTGTGCTGACCACTGACCTGCGCAGTTTTTTCAGTGACGAGGCGGGCAGCGCCAAGGCGGGCAAGGTCGATAACGTTAACGTGTCGGGGTTGTTGGGGTACCGGCTGGGTGGGCACGGTTTCGGCGTGGGGTATATGCACGCCAGTGGTGATACGGCCACGCCTTATATCTCGGGCACCGAGTTGATGGGCATGAGCGAGCTGACCATGAGCTCGGATTTCCTTAACGCCAAGGAGCGTACCTGGCAGGCGATCTATGACTACGACTTCACAGCGGTCGGGCTGGTCGGTTTAAAAAGCCGTCTGCGTTATGTGCGCGGCGACCATATCGAACTGGCGTCGTTGAATGCCAACGATCGCAAGGAGCGCGAGTTCCAGATGGAGCTGGGGTATGTGATCCAGAGTGGGCCGCTGAAGAACCTTGGGCTCTTGGCGAGAAAATCGATATACCGCAACAATTTTCCGACCGGGGCGGCATTTCGCGATGAAAACCAGACCCGTTTCATCGCCGTGTATACCTTGCCGATTTGGTAACCCAACCCCCTTGCTCGCGATCTTTTAAACGATCAAAAGATCGCGAGGCAGGCGCGCTCCTGCCGGGGCCGGGTGGGCTGCCAAGCTTTTGGCAGGGCTTTTGATCCTAATTGTGAAGGCCGTTAATCCTGATACACCTTTTTCAACAACCGCAACAGCTCTTCGCGCTCGGCAGGGTCGAGCGCAGAGGTGGCGTCTATATCGCTCTGCGCCGCGATTTGCTTGAGCTCCTTGAGCAGCGCTTCGCCGGTCTTGCTCAAAAAAATCCCGTACGAGCGCTTGTCGGGTTTGCACCGAACCCGTACCGCCAGGGCGCGGCTTTCCAACTTGTTCAGCAACGGCACCACTTGCGGCGGCTCAATCGACAGCGCGCGCGCCAGGTCGGCCTGCATCAGTCCAGGGTTCTGGTCAATGATCGCCATGGCCGAAAACTGTGCGGGTCGCAGGTCATGGCTGGACAGTTGGTTTATCAGGGTTTGGAACAGCTTGAGCTGAGCGCGACGCATGGCATAGCCGATCAGATCATCGAGTGCTGCGTCTAGCGGCACTTGCACGTCAGTGCCAGCGGGCAGGGCCTCTTGAGTGTCGGGAAGCGTTGCAGGCTTGGCCATGGGAAGAGAAGTCCTTGCGCGAATGAAGTTAATAAGCCTATCTATTTTGCCGAGGTTGCGAGTCGATAGCTACCGTTGCGTTATTTAACCTGACCCGGAGGGCTAAGAATTTGGTTAATTCGATTAATAGTTAATTGACATAACTATATTTGAGGGTTAGTTTTCAGTCATCTACAAGCGAACAACAAGAGAGCAATCGCGATGAGCAAATACGAAGGCCGCTGGAAAACCGTCAAAGTCGAAATCGAAGACAGCATCGCGTGGGTGATTTTGAATCGTCCGGAAAAACGCAACGCCATGAGCCCCACCCTGAACCGCGAAATGATCGATGTTCTGGAAACGCTGGAGCAGGATCCGGATGCAGGCGTGTTGGTGTTGACCGGTGCCGGTGAGGCCTGGACAGCGGGCATGGACTTGAAGGAGTACTTCCGTGAAGTGGATGCCGGTCCGGAGATTCTTCAAGAGAAAATCCGCCGTGAAGCCTCGCAATGGCAATGGAAGTTACTGCGCATGTACGCCAAACCGACCATCGCGATGGTCAATGGGTGGTGCTTCGGGGGTGGTTTCAGCCCGCTGGTGGCCTGCGACCTGGCGATTTGCGCCGATGAAGCGACCTTTGGTTTGTCGGAAATCAACTGGGGTATTCCGCCGGGCAATCTGGTGAGCAAAGCCATGGCCGACACCGTGGGGCATCGCCAGTCGCTGTACTACATCATGACCGGCAAGACTTTCGGCGGGCAGAAAGCGGCCGAGATGGGCCTGGTCAACGAAAGCGTGCCCTTGGCGCAATTGCGTGAAGTGACCGTGGAGCTGGCGCGCAATTTGCTGGAGAAAAACCCGGTGGTACTGCGCGCCGCAAAGCATGGCTTCAAGCGCTGCCGCGAACTGACCTGGGAGCAGAACGAAGATTACCTGTACGCCAAACTCGACCAGTCTCGTCTGCTGGACACCGAAGGCGGGCGTGAGCAGGGCATGAAGCAGTTTTTGGATGACAAGAGCATCAAGCCCGGATTGCAGGCTTACAAGCGTTAACCTGATGGTTTTTTTAGTCGTACGCGGCGATGGGGGCGGAGCGCCCTCCGGGGCTGAAGGTCCTTAGGCCCTTATCGCAGCCTGCGTCAGCGGCTACAACGAGCGTTGCAGTCGCCTCAAAAATCAAGCATTCCCTATAAAGACAATAAAGAGGAATCACCATGTTGGACGTGCCCCTGTTGATCGGCGGCTTGTCGTGTCCGGCCCGTAACGGTCGAACATTCGAACGCTGCAATCCGGTGACCGGCGAGGTGGTGTCGCGCGTTGCCGCCGCGACTCTGGAGGATGCCGATGCCGCCGTGGCGGCTGCTCAGGCGGCATTCCCTGTGTGGGCCGCACTGGCGCCCAATGAACGGCGCACACGGTTGTTGGCTGCAGCCGATCTGTTACAGCTGCGCAGCGCCGAATTCATTGCCGCCGCCGGAGAAACCGGGGCCATGGCCAACTGGTATGGCTTCAACGTCAAACTGGCGTCCGGCATGCTGCGCGAAGCTGCGTCGATGATCACCCAGATTAACGGCGAAGTGATTCCTTCGGATGTGCCCGGCAGCTTTGCCATGGCGCTGCGCCAACCGTGTGGCGTGGTGTTGGGCATTGCCCCGTGGAACGCGCCAGTCATTCTCGCCACCCGGGCGATTGCCATGCCGCTGGCGTGTGGCAACACCGTTGTGCTCAAGGCTTCGGAACTGAGCCCGGCGGTGCACCGGCTGATCGGTCAGGTGCTGCAGGATGCGGGCTTGGGCGATGGCGTGGTCAACGTCATCAGCAACGCCCCGGCCGATGCCCCGGCGATTGTCGAGCGGCTGATTGCCAACCCCGCTGTGCGCCGGGTCAATTTTACCGGCTCGACCCATGTGGGGCGCATCGTTGCCGAACTGTCGGCGCGCCACCTCAAACCGGCACTCCTGGAGTTGGGCGGTAAAGCGCCGTTTCTGGTGCTGGACGACGCTGACCTTGATGCGGCCGTCGAAGCGGCGGCGTTCGGTGCTTATTTCAATCAGGGGCAGATTTGCATGTCCACTGAGCGCCTGATTGTCGATAACCAAATAGCCGATGTGTTTGTCGACAAATTGGCGAGCAAGATCGCGACGTTGCCGGCGGGCAACCCCGACTCTGCCGATTCTGTGCTGGGTTCGCTGGTGGACAGCAACGCCGGGCAGCGAATCAGGGCCCTGATTGACGATGCCGTGAGCAAGGGGGCAAGGCTGGTTGCTGGTGGGCAGGTAGAAGGCAGCATCATGCAGCCAACTTTGCTCGATAACGTCACCTCAGACATGCGTTTGTACCGCGAAGAATCCTTCGGCCCGGTTGCCGTTGTGTTACGCGACACCGGCGATGAGGCGTTACTGCGTCTGGCCAACGATTCAGAGTTCGGCCTGTCGGCGGCGATTTTCAGCCGTGATACCGGTCGCGCCCTGGCCCTGGCGCAGCGAGTCGAATCGGGTATTTGCCACATCAATGGGCCGACGGTGCACGACGAGGCGCAGATGCCATTTGGGGGGGTCAAGAACAGTGGCTACGGCAGCTTTGGGGGGAAGGCGGCGATTGAGCAATTTACTCAATTGCGCTGGATCACCTTGCAGAACGGACCGCGTCACTACCCGATCTGATCGCCGCGATTCAAGGCATAACAATAATAAGGATGCAGCCACAGGTTGCCATGTCTGCCCCGTGCCGCTTGAGTGTCGGCCGGGCAGGGCATGCCTTGCAGGAGGAACACGACGTGAGTTTCGAATCCAAATCGCCGACCCGGCCGCGTTATCGCCAGGTGTCTATCGGCCAGCCTCAGGTTGAAATCAGCGAAACGTCCGGCATTTTGCACATGCGCTCATTGGAGCCACTGCAGGAGATGCCCGAACGCTTGCTCGACCGTCTGGTGCATTGGGCGCACGTACGCCCGGACCATACATTTATTGCTGCCCGTGAAAATGGCGGCGACTGGCGTCGGGTCAGCTATGCGCAGATGCTCGACGCGGTGCGCGCCATCGCCCAGAGCCTGCTGGCGTATGGCCTTTCGG
Organism: Pseudomonas sp. NPDC096917; assembly: GCF_044762555.1. NCBI lineage: Bacteria > Pseudomonadati > Pseudomonadota > Gammaproteobacteria > Pseudomonadales > Pseudomonadaceae > Pseudomonas > Pseudomonas sp. NPDC096917. Next base: position 198,627 of record NZ_JBIWEO010000011.1, read on the forward strand.
CTGAGCGGCCCTTGGCAATCCTGTCCGGCAACGACATTGAGCATTTGCAGATTGCCCTGGGGGCGATGTACGCGGGTATTCCTTATTGCCCGGTGTCCCCCGCCTATTCGTTGTTGTCGCAGGACTTTGCCAAGTTGCGGCATGTCTGCGAACTGTTGCAGCCGGGGTTGATCTTTGTCAGCGACGCTGCGCCTTTTCAGCGGGCCCTTGAGGCCGTGTTGCCCAGCGATACGCCACTGGTGACGGTACGCGGTGAAGTGCCGGGGCACCAACAGGTGAGTTTTGCCAGTCTGTTGCTGCAACCTGGCGGCGCAGAGGCTGAGGTGGCGTTCAAGGCCACCGGCCCGGACACCATTGCCAAGTTTCTCTTCACCTCGGGCTCCACCAAATTGCCCAAAGCGGTCGTTACCACCCAGCGCATGCTGTGCGCCAACCAGCAAATGCTCTTGCAAACGTTTCCGGTGTTCAGCGAAGAGCCACCGGTACTGGTGGACTGGCTGCCGTGGAACCACACGTTTGGCGGCAGTCATAACGTCGGCATCGTGCTCTACAACGGCGGCACGTTGTACCTGGACGGGGGCAAGCCTACGGCGCAGGGCTTTGCCGAAACACTGCGCAATTTGAAAGAAGTGTCACCCACCGCTTACCTGACGGTGCCCAAGGGTTGGGAAGAACTGGTGACGGCGCTGGAAAACGATGCCCAATTGCGCGATCGGTTTTTCGCCCGCATGTCGTTGTTCTTTTTCGCAGCGGCAGGTTTGTCGCAAAGCATTTGGGACCGGCTGGACCGGGTCGCCGAACTGCACTGTGGTGAGCGCATCCGCATGATGGCCGGGCTGGGCATGACTGAGGCGTCGCCTTCTTGCACGTTTACCACCGGGCCGCTGTCGATGGCCGGCTACATCGGTTTGCCCGCGCCGGGGTGCGAGGTGCGGCTGGTGCCGGTAGACGGCAAGCTGGAGGGGCGTTTTCGCGGCCCGCACATCATGCCGGGCTACTGGCGTGCGCCCGAGCAAAGCGCTGAAGCGTTCGACAATGAAGGCTTCTACCGTTCCGGCGATGCGCTGAAACTGGCGGATCCGTGCAACCCGCAGTGGGGATTGATGTTCGATGGACGTTTGGCCGAAGACTTCAAGTTGTCCTCGGGGGTGTTTGTCAGCGTTGGGCCGCTGCGTAACCGTGCGGTGCTGGAAGGCTCGCCCTATGTGCAAGACCTGGTAGTGGCTGCTCCGGATCGCGAATGCCTGGGGGCGCTGGTGTTCCCGAGGCTCTACGAGTGTCGGCAGCTCTCGGGCTTGCCCGCGACTGCCAGTGACGCGCAAGTGTTGGCCAGCGAGCCGGTTCGCAGCTGGTTTGCGCACTGGTTGCAACGCTTGAATCGTCAGGCCAGCGGTAATGCCAGCCGCTTGGAATGGATCGCTTTGCAAGATGAGCCCGCGTCGATTGATCGGGGGGAGATCACTGACAAAGGTTCGATCAATCAGCGCGCGGTCTTGCAATGGCGGGCGGCACAGGTGGAGGCGTTGTATCGCGGCCAGGAGCCATCGATTCTGCGTGCCGGGGCTGCATCGTGAAGCCGTCAGGGCAGTATTGCGCCTTCAGCGATGCCGCCATTGTCGAGGCGGTGCGTACCCCGTGGGTGGATCTGGGAGGCGAGCTGGCGCAGGTGTCGCCGATTGATCTGGGGATCAAGGTCGGTCGCGAAGTGTTGGCGCGCGCCGGGCTGGATGCGCAGGCCGTGGACTCGGTGCTGGCCGGTTCCATGGCCCAGTCCAGTTTCGATGCCTACATGCTGCCGCGTCATATTGGCTTGTACAGCGGAGTGCCCCAACAGGTGCCGGCCCTGGCGGTGCAGCGAATTTGCGCCACCGGTTTTGAACTGCTGCATCAGGCTGCTCGGCAGCTGAGCGAGGGCATGGAATTGGCGCTGTGCGTGGGGGCTGAATCCATGTCGCGAAACCCGATTGCTGCGTACACCCATCGCGGTGGTTTTCGGCTTGGGGCTGCGGTGGGGTTCAAGGACTTCCTGTGGGAAGCGCTCTACGACCCGGCACCGGGGCTGGACATGATTGCCACTGCTGAAAACCTGGCCAAGCGTTATGACCTGAGCCGCGAAGCAGTGGATGCCTTTGCCCTCAATAGCCATCAACGGGCCTTGAGCGCACAGGCCAGCGGCTGGTTTGAGGATGAAATCGTCACGCTGCGCACTGAGCAGTTTGAGTTAAGTGGTTATCAGCCGCGGGGTATCAGCTTGTCGCGCCGTTGTGAAGCCGTCAGTCGCGACAGCCATCCTCGCAGCACCGACAGTGTGGCTCTGGCACGGCTGGTCCCTATTCATGAGCAGGGCGTGCAGACGGCTGGCAACAGTTGCGCCGTGGTTGATGGCGCTGCGGCCGCGCTGGTGGCCCGTACTTCATCGCTCCAGCGGCCCGCCCTGGCGCATCTGCTGGCCAGCGCCGTGGTCGGCGTAGCGCCGCAAGTGATGGGCATCGGCCCGGTTCCGGCGATCCAATTGTTGCTGCAACGCAGTGGCCTGGCGCTAGGCGATATTGGCCGGTTTGAAATCAACGAAGCCCAGGGTGCGCAAGTGCTGGCCGTGGCGCGGGCGCTGGAACTGGACACGCAAATCCTCAACTGCCGGGGCGGCTCGATTGCGCTGGGTCATCCGCTGGCGGCGACAGGCTTGCGCCTGGTGCTGACCTTGGCGCGGCAGTTACGCGAACATAACGTGCGTTACGGGATCGCGGCGGCCTGTGTGGGTGGCGGTCAAGGCATGGCGGTGCTGATCGAGAATCCGCATTTTTCGACGAATTGAGGCTTTTTTATGTGGCAATACCAGGCGCCGCTGCGCGACATGCAATTTATCTTTGAACACTGGCTTGAGGCTCCATCGGCCTGGGCCTGTGCCGATGCATTCCAGGGGCTGGATTTGCCGCTGGCGTTGCAGGTTCTGGAAGAAGCGGGGCGCTTCAGTGCGCAGGTGCTGGCGCCGATCAATGCCAGCGGTGATCGTCAAGGGTGTCGGTTTGAGGGGGGGCACGTGACCACTCCGGCAGGTTTTGCCCAGGCTTACCGGGCTTACGTTGAAGGCGGCTGGCCTGCGCTGGCCTGTGCCGAAACGTTCGGCGGGCAAGGGTTGCCGCAACTGCTCGATGCTGCGCTGCAAGAAATGCTTTATGCCAGCAACCACGGCTGGGCCATGTACACCGGCATCGCTCATGGGGCCTACCTGTGCCTTAAACACCATGCGCCGCAGTGGATCCAGGACCTTTACCTGCCGCAGATTATCAGCGGTGAGGCATTGGCGACCATGTGCCTGACTGAGCCTCAGGCAGGCAGCGATGTCGGCCTGTTGCGCAGTCGTGCCGAGCTGCAGGCCGATGGCAGTTATCGCCTCAATGGCAGCAAGTTGTTTATATCGGGTGGCGAGCACGACCTGACCGAAAACATCCTGCATCTGGTACTGGCGCGCTTGCCCGATGCGCCCGCAGGCAGTCGAGGAATTTCATTGTTTCTGGTGCCCAAGCTTTTGCCGGGTAGCCTGGCTAACGGCGTGCGCTGCGACGGTATCGAACACAAAATGGGTATCAAGGGCAGCGCCACGTGCTCGCTGGTGTTTGATGGCGCGAAAGGCTGGTTGCTGGGCGAGGCCGATCGCGGGTTGGCGGCTATGTTTGTGATGATGAAATCGGCACGTCTGCACGTCGGTCTGCAAGGGTTGGGGCATGCCGAAGCCGCGTGGCAGAACGCTTACAGCTATGCCCGGGAGCGCAGACAAATGCGCGCGCCGTTGCGGCCGGCCGCAGTGGCCGCAGACGCTGCGGATCCTATTCACTTTCACCCGGCCATGCGCCGCGTGTTGCTGGAGCTTCGAGCCTATACCGAAGGCATGCGTGCAGTCGGTTATTGGGCGGCACACCTGCTCGATCAAGCTGACCCGCGAGCCTTGCGTCTGGCAGAACTGCTGACTCCGGTGATCAAGGCGTTCTTTACCGAGCAAGGATTTCGCCTGTCCAGCAGTGCGCTGCAAGTATTTGGTGGTTACGGCTATGTGGCCGAATTCGCCATCGAACAAACCTTGCGCGACAGCCGTATTGCGATGATTTACGAGGGCACTAACGAGATACAGGCCAATGACCTGTTGTTGCGTAAAGTGCTGGGCGATGAAGGCCGCACCTTTGACGAGTTATTGGCCGTGATGCGCGAAGAAGCCAGGGCCGACGGTGGTCCGTTTGGGGAGCCGTTGGCGAAGCTTTGCGACAAGCTTCAAGCGGTGTGCGGCGTGGTTCAGGAGCAGGCGTATGAGGATCGAGAGTATCCCTATCGGGTTGCAGGGGATTTTCTGCGTCTGTGTGGTCTGGCGTTGCTGGGGTTTGCTTGGGCGCGCAGCGCCAGGGTTTGTCGGCAATTACCCGAAAGTGACCCGCTAAGGGCGCAAAAACTGCAAACCGCTCAGTACTTTTTTGCCTATGAGTTGGCACAAGTGGATTACCGGATAAGCGCCATTGAAGCGGCAAAAGCGAGTTTGGCGTTTTTGGATTAATGGATTAATGGATCCATTGGGCGTCACCTTCTCTGCAGGCGCTAGCTTGTCTCGTGATCATTTGCTCGTTTAAAAGATCGCGAGACAAGCTCGCGCCTGCAGCTCAGGTGAAATTGATCGATAATCGCACAGTAATATTTACGATCCTCTGATTACTTAAGTCATTGATATATATCAATTAGTTTTATTCCCTCATCCGGGTTTCGGGCGTTTTTCGACGGTCCTGACCCGCCTCTGTCGTTGCCTTATCTTGCCTGTGGATCCATTAACGGGTTGACTAGCGGCCAAGTGATGGCAGGAGTTCCGCTCCTGAACGTTACCTATAAAAACTACAAAAAGGGTCTCGTCATGAAAGCCTTCCCAATGGCACAGAACCGCCTGGGTTCTGACCGCGTTATCTCTATCTGTTACGCCGTGTTGTGCTTTTTTTTCGCTTCGGTGATGTCCGAGCAGGAGGCACACGCATGGCTATCGATTTGAAAAGGACTGTCGATTGTGGCCCGATGAGCTCTTTCCAATGGCTTGCCATCGGAATTTGCATCGTGCTGAACATGATTGATGGCTTTGATGTGCTGGTCATGGCGTTCACGGCCGCGTCGGTGTCAGCCGAGTGGGCGTTGAGCGGTGCGCAAATCGGCCTGTTGCTGAGTGCCGGTTTGTTCGGCATGGCGGCCGGTTCTCTGTTTATCGCGCCATGGGCGGACCGCATCGGTCGGCGTCCGTTGATCCTGCTGTGTCTGGTGGTGTCCGGTACGGGCATGCTGCTTTCGTCGTTGAGCCAGTCTCCAGTGCAGTTGGCGTTGTTGCGGGGTGTAACGGGCTTGGGTATCGGCGGCATTCTGGCCAGCAGCAACGTGATTGCCAGTGAATACGCCAGTAAGCGCTGGCGCGGGCTGGCGGTGAGCTTGCAGTCCACTGGCTATGCCTTGGGCGCGACCTTGGGTGGCTTGATTGCGGTCTGGTTGTTGTCACATTGGGGCTGGCGCTCGGTGTTCCTGTTTGGCGGTCTGGTGACTTTCGCCGTGATCCCGCTGGTGCTGTTGTGGTTGCCCGAGTCGCTGGACTTTTTGCTGGCTCGTCGCCCGGCAACGGCCTTGCAGCGCATCAATCGCCTGGCCCAGCGTATGGGGCTGTCGACTTTAGAGCAAATGCCGCCTGTGGTGGCGAGTGTGGCGGGCGAGGGTAAAGGGTTTACCCAGTTGCTGACCCCGGCGTTACGCCGTACCACGCTGTTGATCTGGCTGCTGTTCTTCCTGGTGATGTTCGGCTTCTACTTTGTGATGAGCTGGACACCCAAATTGCTGGTGTCTGCCGGTCTTTCCGCGCAGCAAGGTATTACCGGTGGTGTGCTGCTGAGCGTGGGCGGGATCTTCGGTGCGGCGTTGGTCGGCGGTCTGGCGTCGCGCTGGCCACTGACCCGCGTACTGTCGTTGTTCATGCTGGTGACCGCAGGCTTGCTGGTGCTGTTTGTCGGCTCGGCCTCTTCGGTCATGGCTGCACTCGGTCTGGGCCTGTTGATCGGGATGTTTTCCAACGGTTGCGTGGCCGGGCTGTATGCACTGTCGCCGGTTGTGTATGACGCTTCGGTTCGCACCACGGGCGTGGGTTGGGGCATTGGCATTGGCCGGATTGGCGCCATCCTGTCGCCTATCGTGGCCGGCTTTCTGCTCGATGCCGGCTGGCAACCGCTGCACTTGTACGGGGTGTTCGCCATCGTCTTTGTGATTGCGGCGGGCTGCCTGTTGCTGCTTAAACCGGGTCGCGTATCGGCGCAACCGGCACTCACGCCGGCCTGATTCAGACTATCGATCACTGCCCGGCCAGGCCGGGCAGGCTCCACAACACGGGCACAACACACGTATACAGTCGGGCGGGCTTTTCCAGCTGCGGGGAGCGGCTGCGCCCAAAAAAGGAGAACAATAATAATGAAGAACACAATTGGCTTACTGTCCTTGACCTTGTGCGCGCCGGTAATGGCTCAGGATCAAGGTTTTTTTGAAGACTCAACCACGGACCTGCTGCTGCGAAATTACTATTTCAATCGCGATTTTCGTGATCCGGGTGCCACTAAAAGCAAGGTGAATGAGTGGGCTCAGGGCTTCATTCTCAAGTTCAATTCTGGCTACACCCCAGGTGTCGTAGGGTTTGGCGTGGATGCGATGGCCATGCTCGGGGTCAAACTGGACAGTAGCCGTCCGGCCAGTGGCTCGGAGTTGCTGCCGGTGCATGCCGATGGGCGTGCAGCCGATAACTTCAGTCGCGCGGGTGTGGCGGCCAAGGCGCGTTTCTCGGCCACTGAAATCAAAGTCGGTGAGTTGATGCCGGATGTTCCGGTGCTGCGCTACGACGATGGTCGCCTGCTGCCACAGACGTTCCGCGGGGCGATGCTGGTGTCCAAAGAAATAAGTGGTCTGGGTTTGCAGGCGGGTCAATACCGGTCCGTGAGCTTGCGTAATTCCTCAGACATGCAGGACCTCTCCGCATGGGCGGCGCCGGGTGTGATGTCTGACCGCTTCAACTATGGCGGTGCTGAATACCGTTTCAACGAGCAGCGAACACTGGTTGGGGCCTGGCATTCGCAGTTGAAAGACATCTATCAGCAGAGCTATTTCAATGTGCTGCACAAGCAGCCCGTGGGTGATTGGGTCTTGGGCGCCAACCTGGGGTATTTCATTGACAAGGACGATGGCAGCGCCCGGATCGGCAACGTCAGCAGTCGCACGGCTTATGGTCTGTTCTCGGCCGCCACGGATGGGCACACCGTGTACCTGGGGCTGCAACGGGTGAGCGGCGACACCGGCTGGATGTCGGTGTACGGCAGCAGCGGTCGGAGCTTGGGCAACGACATGTTCAACGGCAACTTCAGCAACGCGGACGAGCGTTCGTGGCAAGTACGTTATGACTACAACTTCGCGGCGTTGGGCGTGCCGGGGCTGTTGGCGATGGTCCGTTATGGCCACGGCGACAACGCCACCACCAAACAAGGTACCAACGGCAAGGAATGGGAGCGCGACACCGAGGTCGGCTACACCATTCAGAGCGGCAGTTTTAAAAACCTCAGCCTGCGGGTCAACAACGCCACCAACCGTCGCAGCTTCAACAGCGATTTTGATCAGACCCGTGTGGTGATCAGCTACCCACTGTCAATGTAATGACCCTGTCTGCGGTGGGGTGAGCGTGCTGGCAATCTTTTGAGCTCATAAGATCGCGCGGCAAGCTCGCTCCTGCAGGCGCTTGCGTTACTATGTTCGCCTCTTGTTTTCTGGAAGTCGTCTGGATGAGCAAACCCGGTCAATTGGTGCTGATTGCACTGCGCAAAATGATTGCCTCGGGCGAGTTGGCCGCTGGCGAGCGTCTGATGGAAATTCCTACCGCTGAGTTGTTCGGTGTGTCGCGGATGCCCGTGCGCATGGCGTTTCGCACGCTGGAGCAGGAAGGCTTGCTGGTGCGGTTTGGGGGGCGCGGGTTTCAGGTGCGTTTGGTCAGCGCCAATGACATCGCCGGTGCGGTGGAGGTGCGCGGTGTGCTCGAAGGTCTTGCAGCACGCCTGACCGCCGAGCGCGGGCTGTCGGCAGAAGGCCGGGCCACCCTGGAGTTGTGTCTGCTGCAAGGCGACGAGTTATTCGATAAGGGCTTTGTCACCGAGGACGATCTTGAGGTCTATCACGACCTCAACATGCGCTTTCATCAGGTGATTATCGAAGGCAGCCACAATCCGGCGATTGCCGATGCGCTGGCGCGCAACGATCATTTGCCGTTTGCGTCGGTCACGGCGCTGGCGGTCGATCGCAAAGACATGGCCCGCGAATATCGCCGCTTCAATTACGCGCATATGCAGCATCACTCGGTGTTCGATGCCTTGGTCAGTGGCCAGGGTGCTCGCGCTGAAGCCATGATGCGCGAGCATGCCAATGCCACCTTGCGCTATGCCGAGATTTTCAGCTCGGCGGTGGCCAGTGAGCGGATGAAAGTGATTCACCGCCCGGACTGACGAATCGTTAAATATCCAGCACCAGCAAGGGTGATTTCGAGCGTGAACAGCACGGCGTGAATTGGTTGTTGCAGGCTTGTTCCTCTTCGGTGAGGAACATGTCGCGATGGTCCGGTTCGCCTTCCAGCACGTTGGTCAGGCATGTGCCGCATACCCCTTGTTCGCACGACATGGGGATGTCGATGCCGTGATTTTCCAGGGCCTGAACCACTGTTTTATCAGCCGGGATCTCAATGATTTGACCGGTGCTGGCCACCTTTATCGAAAAACTCCCGTCATGGCTGCTGTCGACCGGCGCAGCGGCGAAGTATTCGCGGTGCAGTGTGTCTTCGGCCCAGCCTTGTGTGCGGGCGCTGTCCAGGACGTGCTGCATAAAACCACCCGGGCCGCACACATAGAGATGCACGCCGGGTTGCGGATTGCTCAGCACTTGAGCGGCATTCATTGCGGTTTCGGGCTGTTCGTCAAAATGCAAAAACACCCGATCTGCAAAGGCTGACTGGCGCAGGCGTTCAACAAACGCAGCGCGCTCGCTGGAGCGGGCGCAGTAGTGCAGCTCAAAATCCGCGTTGCTGTTGGCCAGGCGCTCGGCCATGCACAGAATCGGGGTAATCCCGATCCCGCCCGCAAACAACAGGCTGCGCTGAGCTTCAAGCACCAGCGGGAACAAATTGCGCGGTTCGCTGATCTGCAAGCGGTCGCCGATGTTGATGTGTGCGTGCAGGCTTTGCGATCCGCCGCGCGAAGCGGGGTCCTTGAGTACGCCAATCAGGTAGCGATGGCGTTCGTCCGGGTGATTGCACAGCGAGTACTGGCGGATCAGTCCGCCGGGCAAGTGAACGTCAATATGCGCCCCGGCGCTGAACGGGGGCAGGGCGCTGTCATCGACACTGGCCAATTCGTAACTGCAAATGTCTTGCGCTTCGGTTGTGCGCGATACCACCACCACATCAATCATGCTGGATCCTCACAGCGTTGCCGGCATCGGGCACGCTTGTCTTGGGTGTTCAAAAAGGCGCGGGCACGGCAGCGATTGCCGTGCCCGAGAGGGCGTTACTGAGCGGTAGCGATCAGGTGTGGCTCGGGTGTGCGTTCGCTCGCGATAATGCGCTCCAGAACACGGCGAGACTGCACGCCGCCCGAGTCGATGTTGAGCTTGAGCAAGGCGCGATGCGGGTGATCCAGCAGGTTTTGTTGCTGGCGTTCGAGCATTTCCAGGTCTTCGCTGAAAATCTTCCCTTGACCCTCGCGAATCGTGGCGGTGAGAGCCTGATCCTGCGGATTGAAATTGCGCGCCATGCCCCAGAAATACCAGATCGAGGTATCGGTCTCGGGGGTGATGAAGTCGACCACGATGCTCGATGCCTTGAATTCAGGCGCGGCGTGATAACCGCCTTTGCCGGCGTGGGCAACCCCGACTTCGATCAATACATGGCTGGGTGGCGAGAAGCGGCAGATCTGCCAGCGGTCGACCGGCACATCATCGGCCAGGTTGTTACCGCGCAGCGCCATGCGCCAGAAAGGCGGGGCCATGATGTTTTCCATGTGCCGGGCGGTGATCACTTCATTGCCTTCGACGGTGGTGGTCGGTGCGACCTCATCGATTTCCTTCTGGCCGATGCTGGACGCGTGCACATAGGTTTCATGCGTCAGGTCCATCAGGTTGTCGATCATCAGGCGGTAATCGCAACCGATATGAAACAGTCCGCCGCCATAAGCCCATTCATCGCTCACGGCCCACTCCAGGTGATGGATCTGCGCAGGGTCAGCCTTGTCCTGTTCGCCGGGCCATACCCAGATAAAGCCGTAACGCTCAACGACTGCGTAAGTTTTATTGCAAGGGAAGCCGCGAACGCGCTGGCCCGGCATTTCGACGGTCTTGCCGTCGCAGCCCATGACCAGGCCGTGATAGCCGCAGACCAGGTTGCCATTTTCGACATAACCCAGAGACAGGGGGGCGCCACGATGCGGGCAGAAATCTTCGACTGCCGCGACTTTGTTCTCCTGGCCGCGATAGAAAACGATCTTTTCGCCACAGATCTGCCGGCCCAAGGGCTTGTCGGCAATTTCATCAGGGGTGCACGCAACGTACCACGTGTTTTTTGGATACATGACCAATCTCCAGATCAGGTGTTATTGCTTTTATGGATCCATTAGGCGTGATTTGCAGCGCGTGAGTCAATTTTGCATTGGACTTATTTGTCAGTAATTAGCTGTTTTAGGCGATTACCGAACAAAAATGATGGTGCAGTATTTTATTAGTGGATCCATTAAGTGAAATTCTTGTTTTTTGGCCCGTGACGGGTGGGGCCACGTCAGAAGCTGTTTTGGGCGGTCAAGACGGTTGATCTGCTGCCCAGGGCGCGAAAGATGCGTTTTCGCCCAAAGTGCCACCTGAGGTAGAATGTCGCGGTTTGAAGGCTGGCACCCCTGGATTTTCATGTCCGCGCAGGCTCACAGGAAGGAGCAGCAAGGGGATCAGTACCAATGGAATCGCGAGAAGGTGGCGGGAGTGAAGGAGCTGGGCAGATCGAATCTGTTATTGGCCACTCCCGGCACACCCTATAAATGTCACCCAAGTAGCTGAAGCCAAAAGCAATAAAAGATCAGCGCCCAAGGTACATAAAAGTGAGGTCTGCAATGTGCATAGACCTTATATATCTGCCCGTTCAAGGCCTCATGGAGGGTTCGATTGCAGGCAGCCTGTCTTGCAGTGAATCGAGGTCTGTCATGAACCGCGTGCCGGGTAGATGGCGTTTTATCTTAGGTACGACAACATGTTAAAGAAGATGAACAAAGGGCTACTGGGCCTGGCGCTGAGCATGGGGCTCACGTCCGTGCACGCTGGCGAGCCAAAGCACGTTGATGTACTGCTGATTGGCGGCGGTATCATGAGCGCTACTCTGGGTGTCTGGCTCAACGAGTTGGAACCTGGCCTGTCCATGGAGATGATCGAGCGTCTCGATGGTGTGGCTCTGGAAAGCTCCAACGGCTGGAACAACGCTGGTACCGGTCACTCAGCACTGGCTGAGCTCAACTACACCCCGGAAGACAAGAACGGCAACGTTGAAATCCCGAAGGCCATTGAAATCAATGAGGCCTTTCAGGTATCGCGTCAGTTCTGGTCCTGGCAGGTCAAGAACGGTGTTTTGAAGAATCCGCGTTCGTTCATCAATTCCACACCGCACATGAGCTTTGTGTGGGGCGATGACAACATCAAGTTCTTGAAAAAGCGCTACGAAGCCCTGCAGGCGAGCCCTCTGTTCGCTGGCATGCAGTATTCCGAAGACCCGGTTCAGATCAAGAAGTGGGTTCCGCTGATGATGGAAGGGCGTGACCCGAACCAGAAAGTCGCGGCCACCTGGACGCCTATCGGTACTGACGTAAACTTCGGCGAAATCACGCGCCAGTTTGCGGCATACCTGCAAACCAAGCCTGACTTCAGCCTGAAACTGTCGAGCGAAGTGAAAGACATCAAGCGCAACGAAGACGGTTCGTGGCGTGTGGTGTACAAAAACCTCAAAGACGGCACTGAAAGCGAAACGGATGCCAAGTTTGTATTTATCGGTGCGGGCGGCGGTGCTCTGCATCTGTTGCAGAAGTCCGGTATTCCTGAAGCCAAGGAATACGCTGGTTTCCCGGTAGGGGGCTCGTTCCTTGTAACCGATAACCCTGCCATTGCTGAACAGCATCTGGCCAAGGCTTACGGTAAAGCTTCGGTGGGCGCACCGCCGATGTCGGTTCCGCACCTGGACACCCGCGTGCTGGATGGCAAGCGCGTTATTCTGTTTGGCCCGTTCGCCACCTTCTCGACCAAGTTCTTGAAAGAAGGTTCGTACTTTGACCTGCTGACCAGCACCACGCCTCACAACATCTGGCCAATGACCAAAGTCGGTATCGAACAATACCCGCTGGTTGAATACCTGGCCGGTCAGTTGATGCTGTCGGACGAAGATCGCTTCAACGCGCTGAAAGAATACTACCCGGATGCCAAGCAAGAAGACTGGCGTCTGTGGCAAGCCGGCCAGCGTGTGCAGATCATCAAGCGTGACGAAGAGAAGGGCGGCGTGCTGAAACTGGGCACTGAGATCGTTGCCGCCAAAGACGGCAGCATAGCCGGCCTGCTGGGCGCATCGCCGGGTGCATCCACAGCTGCACCGATCATGCTGTCGGTACTCGAAACCGTGTTCAAGGACAAGGTTGCGACGCCTGAATGGCAAGCCAAGCTGCATCAGATTGTGCCGAGCTACGGCACCAAGCTGAACGGCTCGCCTGAGCGCGTTGCACAGGAATGGGCGTATACCGCCGATGTTCTGCAACTGACTCCGCCACCGGCTATCCCCGCAGCCACCGCTGCCCAAGAAGCCACTGCTGCGCCGGCTAAGCCTGCGCCAAGCAACCCAGCGGCTGACATGGCGCTGTAAAAAAACAGCCCCGTCCAACCATGTTGGGTGGGGCTGCCTTGTTTGAATCCTGCTGCGTTTTACCCCCGCTACACGCCTGACTCCATTCCTTTTATTGGCTGCCGAACAGGGCGGTCCAGTAAATTCCTGCGTCACTTTTAGGGTCAACGGCATAGGCCGCGCCCAGCTCGCGAAACGCCGGGTTCATGATGTTGGCGCAGTGCCCGGGGCTGGCCAGCCAGCCGTCGACGACCTTGCGTGGGGTGTCTTGACCTGCCGCGATATTTTCACCGATCTGTTGGGCGATATAGCCGGCCAATTCGGCGCGATCTCCCGGTGTGCCACCGGTACGGTCCTTGTGGTCGAAGTAATTGTTGTTGGCCATGTCTCGGGTATGCGTCTGGGCAGCAGTGCCCAAGGTGGCGTTCCAGGTCAGGGGGCCGGTTGGGGTGAAGGCCTGGGTACCGCATTGGCGCGGCTGGGTACGAGCGCTGTTGATCAGTTCAAGGACCCTTTGGCCTTCCGCTTGTGCATCGCCCAGGCGGCCTGTCAGCAACGGACGCGCCAACACGATGCGCCAATCCTGCTGGGAGTGACTGACACCGATGTCGACAAACTGGGGGTCCAGTACCACTTTGCAGAAGCTTTCTTGTACGGCTTTCATGGCGGACTGTGCATCGCGCGGGCCTGACAGATTGATGGCCTGCACATTAACCAGCGGGTAGGCGGCTCGGCCGAGCGCTTCTTGCAAGTCGCCAAAGCTGTTGGCGGGCAGCACCAGCCGGGTGTCGGAGGCCAGCGGCGGCAGCTCTTGGGAAGCCTGGCCGGCGCACAGTTGAATCTGGCTGCGGTAAGCGTTGATCGAGTCCACCAGTTGCGACTCTTCGCTGGCCAGGGCCGAGGCGCTAAAAATCAGGCCCAGGGTTAATCCGGCAAGGCGGTTAAAGGTGAAGTGGCGGCGCATAACGTTCCCTCGGATCGGAATGCGCCCATGATGCGTTATTTAAGGCTGGCCGTGGCAGGCCTTTTTAGTCATTGAGCTGTGCAACAAACGCTTTGGCTTTGGCCGTCAGTTGATCGATCTGGCGGTCGCGTTTTTTCTCGGCGTCGAGCATCGCTTTTTTGCCGTTGCGTTGCAGCAGATAGGTATGGATCTGTCGCACTTCGGTCGATTGATAGACCGACGCCACGTCCAGTACGCCCATCAGGCCATCTGTGCTGTGATCACGGGTGTTCATCAATACTTGCGGGCCGCGGGTGCCGATGACTTGAAAGCCCATGGCTTGAAACGCGGCGACTTTGCTTACGCTGCAAGTCAGCTCGGTGTGTGGGTAGCGGCGGGTCACGGCTTGCAGCATGGCTTGCATGACACCCAGGTGGCGGTGGCTGGAGAGTTCAGCCATGTAGGCAATCCCACAGGCTTCAGGATCGTCCTTGACCGGCAAATAGAGGACAAACCCGGTGACTTTCTGCGGGTCTTGATCATCTGTTGCGACCATCAATTCAACCGCGATGCCTTTGGTGCCGTCCAGGGCTTGCAGGTACAGGTGCACTTCAAAGCCGATGGCGTATTGATAGATGCTGTACAGCAGATTGCTTGGCGCGATTTCCATGGCGCTGATTTCGCTGAGGTGATCGACCACGAGCTGCAAAATCTGGGCGTTGATCGGCTCGCTGATCGGAGTGTTGAAGTGGGTGAGGGTGGTCATAGGTCGGTTCTGCGAGGCGTGAAGGGGGGCGCATTCCCCTGTAGGAGCGAGCTTGCTCGTGATCTTTTAATTGTTCAAAAGATCGAGTGCCGGTCACTCCTGCAGGGTGTGTGTTGCCAGGGGGTTAGCGCTGGCTCAGCCAATAGTCATGCAGCGCACGGGCTGCCGGGGCAATGTCGGCCACGCGTTGCTGGTGGGCAGGCACGTCCAGGTCGGGCGGCAGTTCAAAGTTGTCTTGCTCTGCGCACTCGGCAATGGCTTGCAACAGGCCGGCCTGGATGGCTGGCAAAGGCGCCCATTGAGCCACGGCAACCCCGCGCTCGTAACCGAAGCACCACTCTTCGGCCAGGGTGACGGTTTGACCCAGGTGCTCGGTCTCTTCAAAACGCGGAACAAAGGCCTGGCTGTCTTCTGCCAGTTGGCGGGCCAGGGTATTGATATGGCGCACGCTCAGTTCGATGAACTGTTTGGCTTCATCGGTGTTTTCCCAGTTTGGGTTTTGACCGCCCCAGATCGCAGGGAACCAGTCGGCAATGTCCACGGGGTTCGGGCCTGAAACCAGGGCTGTGAAGAAGCCATCGAGTTCGCAGGCGTTTAGAACAGAGTGATCATCGCCGTATTTGAGCAGAGTGTCTTCGATGGCCTCGAAGTCTGCGGCGTTCAGGGGATGGCTTTGCATGTCGGGTTCCTTGGCATTGATCCAGAGTCAACTCTGCGTCAGACGTGTGCCGTTCAGTCGACTTGCACAATCGAGTCGACAACAAAGTATTTAAAGCCGGCTTTGGCCAAGGCTTTTTTGGCTTCCTGTTCGGCATCAAAGCGGCTTAGCTTTTTTGAGTCGTGTACAAACAGTGTTTCTTCGCCGTCAAACACTTTGCTGACGTGCAGCGATACACGTAGCACCGGGCCGCGGCGCTTGACCGGGGCGCGTGGTGCCGGCTTGGGGGCCGGAGCGGCGGCTTTGGGAGCGGCGGGGGCTGGAGCAGGAGCGGGCGGAGTAGCTGGCGTAGTGGCTGCAGGCAGATCAAGGCCGAGCGCTTTACGCATTTCGTCCTCGGTGAATCCGGTACTCATGTGCGGGCTCTAATAGTGATTAAAAAACGCGCTTATAAGTGACTGCGCACTGTTAAGCAAGAGAAATCAGTAGGTTGGGTCGAAATGGGTTGCTCGGGTAGGACAATCCAACCGCAAAAGAGTCTGTTAAGTGTCACGCAGCAAATCATGACCATCCAGTAATTTGTAGGCAATTTCTGGACGTCTTTCCAGTGCCCGGCGAATCGCAGCCGGAATTGACTGGCGGGTTTTTCGACACAATCCGGGTTGATCCGCGATATGGATCCCAATACCGCGCATGCTTCGCACCTCATTGAAACCGGGCTCGATTTTCAACTCAATGCCCAGTTGCTCGTACATGCGGCGTTGCATGTGTTCAAGGTCGCCCAGGCTCTGGATATTCTCCAGGCGCTCTATCAGGACCTTTTCGGCCTTGCGGTCGAGGTTCAGGATACGCAAGTCCGGCGCGGGGGCCATCAACAGCTGTTCGCGCTCGCAGTTGCAGGCGCCGGGAGGGCAAGGCTGACGGATTGCATTGGCAGGGCTCATGGGCTTGAGCATAGCCATATTGCCCTTGGTTTGTCGCGGCCTGGCCGTGACGATTTCAGGGCGCTTGCAGGCGCGGCGCCATCGGCCAGAGAGTGAAGCCCACTTCCCATGTGTGAGCTGCCCCAAGGTTGTGATCTTTTAAAAGATCGAGAGCGAGCGACTACAGGATTCTGGAGAGGCTCAGGCGGACAGTGGGCTCATGTCTTCATCAAGGATGGCAGCGTACATGCGGCGATCGACATTCGCGCCGCTCAGAATGACGGCGACCCGGCGACCCTGTTGCTGCGACTGCTCCTTTATCAGTCCGGCCAATCCCGCGGCGCCAGCGCCCTCCGCGGTGTTGTGGGTGGTCTCGTGGTACAGGCGCATGGCGTGTGCGATCTCGCGGTCTGATACGCGAATGACACGCGCGGCACCTTTGGCAATGATCTCCAGCGCTTCGGGCAGCGGCTGGCGGCAGGCCAGGCCATCGGCGAAAGTGTGAGCGGTGTCCGTGCAGACCACGTGACCTTGCTCGACACTTTGAGCAAAGGCATCGGCGTGTTTGGACACCACGCCGACAATCTCAGTGTTCAACCCCAGCAGGTCGCGGGCCTGAATCAGCCCGCAAATCCCTGAGCCCATGCCGATCGGTACATACACCGTGTGCAGGTCGGCCACAGCTTCCAGCAACTCAAGCGCGTAGGTGGCGACTCCGCGAATCAGGTCCGGGTGAAACGCGGGTACCAGGTGCAACTGATAGTCGGCGGCGAGCGTGGCGGCATGGCTGCGCGCTTCATCGAAGTCTTTGCCGTGTTCAATGACTGTGGCGCCCAAGGCGCGCATGGCGGCGTTCTTTTCCAGGGAGTTGCCTTCAGGCACCACGATGCTGATGGTCAACCCATGCCGGCGCGCCGCCAGCGCCAGGCTCTGGCCGTGGTTGCCACGGGTGGCGGTCACCAGACCTTTGGTCTGGGGTTCACGCGTTAACAAACCCTGCACGTACAGCATGCCGCCGCGCACTTTAAAAGCGCCGGTCGGGTTATGGTTTTCATGTTTGACCCACACCGTGCAGCCCAACTGATCGGCCAACAAAGGCCAGGCCAGTTGCGGGGTCGGGGACATGCTTTGGTACACAGTGGTTGCGGCGAGGCGAAGAGCTGTCAGGTCAAACATGGCACACCGTCATCAGGAGGATTTGACTCGATTCTAGGTGCGTCGCATTGTATGGGCCGAACCTTATATTGCATGGCCAACAATAAATGTGGATTCCCGCCCTTAACAACTCGTCGCAACCGCGTTATCTGGCGTTGGTGGACGCCATCGCGCGTGCCATCAGCAGTGGCGAGCTAAAGCCCGGCGAGCGTTTGCCCCCGCAGCGGCGACTGGCCTGGGCGCTGGGCTGGAACCCCAGCACCACCATGCAGGCCTATCGCGAGGCTGCGCGCAGGCATTTGGTTTCGGGCGAAGTCGGGCGCGGCACTTACGTGCTGGCGGGCAGTCAGGAGGCGACCCTGTTTCGCTTGCAGCGGGTTGATGAACACGGCGCGCTGACAGATTTGCGTACCAACGTTCCGGCCATCGATCACGCCAGCCAAAGCGATGCGCAGGCGCTGGCCTGGTTGCTTGAAACCCATCAGGCGATTCGTTTGCAGCGTTACCTGAGTGCAGCTGACCTGCTCCAGGCCCGCGCACTGGGCGCGCACTGGCTCAAGGCCCGCGGGCTGCATCTTAGCGCCGACAACATCATGCCCTGCACCGGGGCGCAGCAAGGTTTGTTCACCGTCTTGCTCTCGCTGTGCCAGGCGGGGGAGCCGGTCCTGGTTGAAGCATTTACGGCACCGGGGATCAAGGCCGCCTGTGCTCAACTGCGCTTGCCGATGCATGGGGTGGCCATGGACCGGGAGGGTATCGTGCCGCAAGATTTCGACCGCATGATCCGCGCCACCGGTGCACGCATAGCTGTTTTGACGCCCACCCTGCAAAACCCGACCTCGGCGGTGATGGGGCCCGAGCGCAAAGAGGCGCTTGCCCACATTGCACGACGCCACGGCATCTGGGTCATCGAGGACGACGTCTATGGCGCGCTCACCGACAGCCCGCCCCTGTGCCAGCACCTGCCGGAGCTGGGGGTGCTGGTCAGCAGCCTGTCCAAGACTGTGGCGGCGGGGGTGCGCTTGGGTTGGATTGCGGCCAGCCCGGCGTTACTGGCGCGTATTGATCCACAGGCGCAATCAGCTCACTGGGGCCTTTCGCCGGTGTGCCTGGCGATTGCCAATCAATGGATCAGTGATGGCACCGCCCGCCAGCGTGCCGTGTGGCAAACCGAAGAGGTGAGCCGTCGCTGGCGACTGGCAAAAAAGCTGTTGGGAGCGGTGATGTACCAGACGCAGATTGCGTCACCGCATATCTGGCTGACCGTGGCCCCGAGCGAAGTCCCGCTGGCCGAGGCCTGTAGAGCGGCAGGTATCGATGTGGTGTCAGCAGATGTATTTGCGGTTAAATCCAGCCCTACCCATGCAATACGCATCAGCCTGACCGCAGCTCAGACTGTGCCGCGCCTCAAAGCTGCGCTTGAGCGTGTTGCGCAGATCATTGAGCAGAGAGCCCCATGCGCAGAGAAATAGGCTATTGGCACCGTGAAGGCCGCGAACTGTTTTATTACCTGGAATTCAAGCCCGAAACTGCCGAGTTCTACCTCACCTGCGAACACTGCCCCAGCGAAGGCGAAGGCAGTGTGCGCTCGGTATTGCTCAGCGAAGCGCGGGGTGAACGCTACTACGAAGATGCACTGCTGATCATCAAGGAAGAATTGTTCAAGCAGTACACCGTATAAACCCGTAGGAGCTGCGCCGATTCAGACTTGTTTAGATACCTATGCCTACAGAAGGCGCGCTCTTAGTTCAGCGAAGATCGCTTGCCGAAGAACATTTCGGTGATCAGGTCGTTGTTGATTTGATCGCCTTGCAGGGTGCGTACCAGCAGTTCGCTGCCCAGCAGCGGCAGTGACAGCACCATGGTCGGGTTGACACGTTTGACCTTGGGCATGTTCCGGGTTTCGTTGACCAGCGCGATGATTTGCGTGTTTTCACCGGCGACCTCCTTGGCCGTCAGAATGGTGAACACGTTTTCAGCATCGTTTTCGCACAAGGTGACGATGTATTTGGCATCCCCGGCACCCGCCAGCTTGAGGGTCGCGGCTGACGATGGATCACCTTCAATGAGGTCAGTTTTTTCCGGCAAGTCGTGCAGGCTGCCTGGAGCACACACTACGGTGACGTGTTCGCCTCGGTCGGTCAGGCCTTTATAGACGTTCTCGGCCAGTGAACCGACGCCAACGAGGATGTAGTGATTTTTACGGGCCATGTGGGTAATCCTGCCTTTAACGATGCGTTGGATGTTGTTGCTGATCAGGGGGCCGGCAATGGACGCCACCGAAATCGCGAAGATAGTGATGCCCAGGATGATCACCGTCAGGGTGAAGAAACGGGCGTCGGTGGTGTGCGGCACGATGTCGCCAAAGCCCACGGTCGACATCACCACAATGGCGAAATAGAACGCAGTGGGCAGATCGGTGACAGCCGGTGCAAACTCCTCGCCCATGTAGAGCGTGCCCAAGGTGCTGTAGACGATCAGTGAGGCGATGCTGACCACTGCAAAGAAACTGCCGCTGGCCAGACTGTAGTGGTCAAATCGGCGCCAGTAAAAAACCAGTACGGCAATCGTGATCAGCGAGAAGACGGTCACACCATCGGGTTTTTTCAGGATGAAAAAATCAACGCAGACCGTTGCCACCAGCAGTAGCAGGGCAAAGAACCAACTGATGCGTGACTTGATCAGCAGCCCGAAGGACATCAGTAATAGTACGAAGCCCACTACGAACCCTGGAATCTCCAGTAAGGCCAGAAAGCTTAAGGCCTCTTTCCAGGAATCAAAGGAGCCGCCGGCAGCGTTGGAGTGGGCGACCCCGCGCTGCAACACAGGCAAAAAAAGTACAAAGCCGTTGATGGCCACCAACAAGGCGACCCCGGTGGCAAAGTTGAGTCGCGATTTAACTTCCTGTAATAAAGTCATGGTTCCTACGACGCGTCTGTTAAGGGGTTGTTGGAGTGTAGGCGAAGTTTTTCAGGCTGGCGCAGGGGTGGCAAACTATCAAGTGTTGGCTCCCAGTTGGTCATAGCCGCGCAGGTAGTAATTGAGGCCCGAGATCAGCCAGCACAGGACAAACATGGCGATGATCCAGTAGCCAATCTCGCCGAAGTTGTCGTTGAGCGCAGCGATCGGTGTCCAGATGCCGCCAGTGAGTTCCAGTTTGTCGGCGATCAGCCCCAAGGCCTCGATGCCGCCAATAAACAGCGCTACAACCACCGAGGCCGCAGTGATGGTGATGTTGTAGTAAAGCTTGCGCACCGGCTTGGAAAAGGCCCAGCCGTAGGCACCGATCATCACGAAGTTGTCCAGTGAGTCGATCAGGGCCATGCCAACGGCAAACAGCACTGGGAAGACCATGATTGACCACAGGTTGATGCCCTGCGAAGCGCTGGTGGCACTGATGCCCAGCAGGCCGATTTCGGTCGCGGTGTCGAAGCCCAGGCCGAACAGAAAACCCACCGGGTACATGTGCCAGCTTTTGTTCACCAGGTTGAAAAGGCGACCAAAGATCCGCGCCATCATTCCACCCTTGTTGGTCGCGAGCAGGTCGAGCTCTTCAGGGGGCAGGGTATGGCCTGCCTTGACCTGTTTGAACTTTTTGTACACCGAAATCAGGATCACCAGGTTGAGCACGCCGAACAGCAGCAGGAACACGGATGACACCAGAGTGCCAATCAAGCCACCGGTTTCGTGGAACCACTCCATGTCGTCCTTGAAGGCCATGGCGGTGGCGGCAATCGCGAACGATGCCAGAACCACAATGGTCGAGTGCCCCAGCGAGAACCAGGTGCCGACAGCAATTGGCCGCTTGCCTTGCTGCATCAGTTTGCGAGTCACGTTGTCGATGGCCGCGATGTGGTCGGCATCGACGGCATGGCGCAATCCGAAGCCGTAGGCCAGTAATGCTGTGCCCATCAGCACCGGGTTGCTGCCGAACTCGATGAACGCCCATGCCCAGGCGAGCAGGTTGGCAATGACGAGCCCAATCAATAATAAGATCGCCCGTCGGGTGGTGTCGGTCGGTAGCTGGGTACCAGGTAACTGAGCGATGGCTGACATCTGGAATTCCTGCAAAAGGTTCGACATTTATTGGCGATGGGAAGGCATCACGTCCTTGTTCGGCACCAGGAACAACCATGAAGCGAGTACAAAAGGCATGGTCAGGGTCGGGATGCCGACAGGGCCCAACAGAGTATTCAACGCCCCTTGCACAAATACAGTGAAAACTACCCCGATCAAGGTGTAGATCAGTACACGCCAGCTCGGCTTGTTAAATGTCGAGCCCAGTGCGATAGCGGTCAGCACGGCACTGAATGCGTAAAGCCCGTTGTTGATGCTTGAGTGCTCAGCCTGTAGCAGCGTTGCGACCAGTACCGCCAGCAGGGAACCGAGCAGGGCGAACACGGCGGCCCACAATGAAGACACTGCCAGCCCGGCCAGGAACAGCACGCTGCCCACCACGGTGCTGATCAGGAACACTTCAGAAATACCATAGAACGTGGCATGGAATAGCTCGATGCCGTCTAGCAGATTGCTGTTGTGCGCGACCAGGTCGTGGGGCAGGTTGGGCACCGGCAACGCGTTGCTGCTCAGGCCGCCAAAGGCATAGCTGGCCAACAGCATGGTCCAGGTCACCAAGACGAAAGGGGCGGTGAGGGCCGCGACTTTCCAGGTTTTCAGAATGTCGGCGATGCAGATGGTGACGATTACCGAGACTACGCCGCCGAGAATGATGCACAGCCAGACGATTGGCGTGACTTCCAGGAAGGTCGGCAGAGCTACGCCCACCAGGCAGCCGTTATAGCCAAAGAGCCCGGCCTTCCAGGACCTTTGGTCCTTGAGGTGCATGCCGGTGAACGTGGCGGCGACAGTGCCCAGCACACTCCCATAGGCCACTGCCGGGTTGCCCTCGGCAAAGGCCCCGACAAAAATCGCGGCAAAAAACAGCAAGCCGGTCAGGGGGTTGCTCTGGAACATGACTTGCGAACAGCCACGCAACGTGACGTCAATAAACGCCAGGACCACGTTGCCACTGGCCATTTGAGACCACTTGGATGCAGCTTCCATATCGACTCTCCCAATGTAGGCCTTGTGGGCGCTGGCGCAGGCTGCGATCTTTTGTGCCAAATCAAAAGACCTCAGCCTGTGGTAGCGCCCACGGTGTTGTTTATTTCCACAGGAACTGCGGTTGCAAGGTCACGCCCAGAATCTCTTCACGGGCTACTTTCCAGAATTCACGGATCCGGGCTTTGACTTCACCACTGTCATTGCCCAGCACCTTGAAGATCAACCCGCAATGGTTGGGCAAGCGTGTCACGCCGCTGGCCAGCCCCGCCTCAAGGTCAAACAGCGCCGGAATGCGCTCGACGATCCGGTCGTGATGCTCCTTGGGCGTGAGCAGCACCACGTTGCCGAACACGTCGAAGGTTTGCATGACACCAATGGCATCCAGACTTTCCCTTTTCGGTTCCAACACGTACTTCTCGACAAACAGCTCTTTGCCTTCCAGGTTTTCAGCGCAGACCCGCGAGGAGTACACGTCAAAGCCAAAACGTTCATCAACGTGGTGGTACTTGCGCCCCGACATCAGGATTTCGCAGTAAATCGCCGTGGCCGTCGGGTGGATCTTGATCTGGGTATCGGTGATGAACCGCGCATCGCGATGCGGAATCAGCGGGTCGGGCATGAACTCCAGATAGCCGTCCTCTTCGATCCGCAGGTGCTGGATTTGCGAGGCGTAGTTGGCATTCATCGAATGCACTTTGGTGGCCGACTGGGTGGTGACGTGGCCGCAGGCACCCACTCCCACATTCACATCGGTGGCCAGGCGGTCGCCCTGAAGCACACAGCCCGAGGTAGAAATCATGGTGACACACGGCAGCTGGGGCATTTCTTCGTCCCAATACAAGGCCCGCTGCACCAGTGACGGTACGCGTCGTTCCATGTCCGCCAGTACGCTGCGATCAGCGCGTTTTTCAAAACCTAATCGCAGGTAGCCACTTTTGCCGGCCGCGCCGCTTTGCATTTGCGGCGGCTCGTCCTGGTATTGCGCTAGCTCCGGCGCATCAGTGCCTAATGAGTGAGCGCGAAGCCGTGACGGGGTGTTCACGATCTGGCTCAGCGCTGTCATGCAGTGACCTCGGGTTTGGTGGTCGGTGCCGAAGGTTTTTGAGCGAACAGGAACATGTGTTCGATCATGTCCACCAGTTCTTCAATGCCTTGACCGGTTTTGCAGTTGGTGAGGATATAAGGGCGGTTGCCACGTACCACTTTGGTGTCGCTTTCCATCACATCCAGGCTTGCGCCAACGTAGGGTGCCAGGTCGATCTTGTTGATGATCAGGATGTCCGCCTGAACCAGGCCGGGGCCGTTTTTGCGAGGGATTTTTTCACCTTCGGCCACATCAATCACGTAGATATAAAAGTCGGCCAGCGCGGGGCTGAAGGTCAGGGTCAGGTTGTCTCCGCCGCTTTCGATCATGATCAGGTCGCTGTCCGGAAACTTCTCTTCCATCTCCTCGACCGCTGCAATGTTCATGCTAGGGTCTTCACGCACGGCGGTGTGCGGGCAGGCACCGGTTTCGACGCCGAGAATCTTGTCTTCGTCGAGGATGCCCTTGAGCGTGCGCTTGACCTGTTTGGCGTCTTCGGTGGTGACGATGTCGTTAGTGATGATCAGCGGCTTGTAGCCACGGTTGATGAGGATCGGGGTGATCACTTCGATGATCGCGGTTTTACCTGAACCGACCGGGCCGCCAATACCAATGCGAGTAATCTTTTTCACAGGGATTTCCTTAATAGAAAGAGCGCTGATTGGCTCATGTATCAATTCATAAACAGGCGTACATGGGCTTTGACGTGCACCGCTGCCAGTACATCGACGATGGGCACGTACGACGACATTTGATTGATATCGCCGATCTCGGCGATGTCACAGAACGCTTCAATGTCGTGATTGAGTTCAAACAGAATGTGCTGGGTGTCGAGGTGGGTGACCCGCATCAGGCGCATCGCCGCGCTGAGGATGGTCATGGCCACGCCGTACTGGTGCATCACCACCACTTCACGGGCGCCAATGCCCTGGGTGGACATGACCACGGCTTGAGTCACCGGGTAGGTGCCTGCGGCATTCCCGGCCTTGATTTGTTCTAGCCACCAGCGCACCAAGGGTTTTTCGACGACGTGAATCGACATCTCTGCCAGTTTTTTGCCCATGCGCGTGGCCATCAGCCGACTTTCTTCGTTGAGCTTGCGGTTATTCACCGCCCAGTCGGCGCGCAAGATGCCCTCGCGATCGTCGGTCACGGCTGCCCGATGTGCAGCGACTACGCCCATGCCGTCACAGCTGGCGGCCTGTTTGAGAGCGGTGAGGACGAAACCCTTGAGGGTCGCGACATCGTGAACGATGCCTGTTTGAATGGCCGATTCCACGCCGTTCGAGAACGAAAAGGCACCGACCGGCAACACCGAGTCGCCAAATTGCATGATGCGAATTAGATCTGATGCGTTCATCCAAAGCGCCTTTTGCCGGGTTTAATGCTTGTGATCGTGACTGTGAAACGTTTGGCCGTGGTCATGGCTGTGACTGTGCGAGTCATGACGGTGCTGGCCTTTGATCTGCAGCGCTGCGGCTTCCAATTTGTCTTGCGGGCTGGCCACGTGAACGTGGGTGCCGGTCTCTTCGGCGCCGCCAAACAGCAGGCGTGCTTCAGAGGAAGTGAGGTTGGGCAGCACCGCAGCCCCGCTGATAAAGGCGTAGGGCAGGTGCTCAAAGCCGTGGGTGCGCATCACCGAGTCCATCATCTTGGTTTCCACGGTAAGCGGGATGTACACCTCGTTGTTCTTGGTTACAGCTTTCCAGTGCTGGTTGCCCAGCGCATGGCCGAGTTCGAAGCTGGTCTTGATTAGCACGTCGAGGGGTTGCTGTTTAAGTTCCTTGAGGTCAATCACCATCACGTCGCGCAGGTTTAGCTGAACCACTACGGCGCTGTTGGTCTTTTCGTCCCACATCAATACGTCGCCGTCAGCCAGCACCACGTTTCGTTCCAGCGAGATGCCCAGATCCAGCCCGCCAACGCTGGTACGCCGGCAACGGCTTTTTTGTGCCTCGCGCTGGTCGAGAATCAGCAAGTCAACGTTGGCACCTGCCAGCTTTTGCTTCCAGTGCGGATCTTTCTTGGCATTGCCCAAAATGTGTTCAATCAAAATCACGTTACAACTCCTTTCTAACCCCTTGCAGGAGCGAGCGGGCTCGCGATCTTTTAAAGATCACACGATCGCGAACGGGCTCACTCCTCCAGGAATGTGTTGTTTAGCCAAAGAAATAACGCTGGTTCATGCTGGCGACATCGATGGGTTTGCAGGTGGCGTGTACGCCGTCGACCTTCACTTCGAAGGTTTCAGGGTTGACCTCGATCTTTGGTGTCTGGTCATTTCGCACCAAGTCCTTTTTGGAGATGGTGCGGCAGTTGCGAACGGCCATGACCTGACGATCCAACCCGGCTTTTTCCTTGACCCCGTCTTCCAGCGCAGCTTGCGAGACAAAGGTCACGCAGGTGTCTTGCAGGGTTTTGCCGAAGGCCCCGAACATCGGGCGGTAGTAGACGGGCTGCGGGGTAGGCAGCGAGGCATTTGGATCGCCCATGGCAGCCCAGTTGATCATGCCGCCCTTAATGACCATTTTTGGCTTGGCGCCAAAGAAGCGTGGGTCCCAGAGCACCAGGTCGGCCATTTTGCCCACTTCGACCGACCCCAGCACATGGCTCACACCTTGAGCGATCGCCGGGTTAATCGTGATTTTTGCCACGTAGCGCAGCACGCGGAAGTTGTCGTTTTCGGCGCTGTCTTCCGGCAATTTGCCACGTGAGGCTTTCATGGCATGAGCGGTTTGCATTACCCGCAACCAGTTCTCACCCACTCGGCCCATGGCCTGTGAATCGCTGGAGAACATGGAAATCACGCCCATGTCTTGCAGCACGTTTTCGGCGGCGATGGTTTCCGGGCGCACTCGGCTTTCGGCAAACGATACGTCGGCGGGCACGTTTGGATTGAGGTTGTGACAGACCATGATCATGTCGAACAACTCGGCCTGGCTGTTGATGCCGTAGGGCAGGGTCGGGTTGGTCGAGCTCGGCAGTACGTTGAGCTGGCTGGCTACCTTGATGATGTCCGGGGCGTGACCGCCGCCCGCACCCTCGGTGTGGAAGGTGTGAATGGTGCGGCCTTCAAAGGCATCGATAGTGTCTTCGACATACCCGCATTCGTTAAGGCTGTCGGTGTGCACCGAGACTTGCACGTCCATCTCATCGGCCGTACGTAGCGCGTGGCGCAGGGCGTTGGAGGTTGCGCCCCAGTCTTCGTGCACCTTGAGCCCGGCAACACCGGCAATGATTTGTTCCGCCAGTGGGTCACGGCCAAAAGAGTTGCCTTTGCCGAGCATGCCGACGTTGATCGGCAAGCCTTCGAGCGAGCGCAACATGGCGCGAATATTCCACGGGCCAGCAGTCACTGTGGTGCCGTTGGTGCCATCGGTTGGGCCGATACCGCCGCCGAAGAACGTGGTGATGCCGTTGGACAGCCCGTGATAGGCCTGTTGGGGGGAGATCAGGTGAATGTGGGTGTCGATCCCGGCGGCAGTCAGAATCAAATGTTCGCCCGAAATGGCATCGGTGCTCACGCCGACCACCATGTTATTGGTCACGCCGGTCATGATGCCGGGGTTGCCGCTTTTGCCAATGCCACAAATCTTGCCGTCACGAATGCCGACGTCGGCTTTGATCACGCCCTGAATCGGGTCGATGATGGTGACGTTGGTGATGACCAGATCCAGTACGCCGTTGTCGCGGGTCAGGGTGTTATCGGCACCCATACCATCGCGCAGGGATTTGCCCCCACCGTAGACCGACTCTTCGCCGTAACCGCGCAAGTCTTTTTCAATTTCGACAAACAGGTTGGTGTCGCCCAGGCGGATTTTGTCGCCCGTGGTAGGCCCAAACAGGCCGGCGTATTCTTTGCGTGAAATAGTTGGCATCGGTGGCTCCTTTTCTAATGCCGCACTGGCGTCAATGACTCAACGGCGCAGGTGCAAAGTCTGTAAGTGCATGATTGGCTTGGTGGCTACTTGCTCGTCTTGGAGAACTTGAAGCCGTGTTCGACTGCGCGCTGAATGGCTTGCAATTTTTCCGGGCGTTCGTGTCCGCTGACGGTTTTGTCGGGGGCCCAGCCATCTACCAGGTTGTTGAAACCGTAGAGGGTTTGCTTGCCGCCGTAGGGGATCAGCGACACTTCGATTTCATCGCCCGGCTCAAAACGGATCGCGGTGGTGGCGGTAATGTTCAGGCGTTTGCCAAAGGCGGCCGTACGGTCAAATTCGAGGGCGCGGTTGACTTCGAAGAAGTGAAAGTGCGAACCGATCTGAATCGGGCGGTCACCGGTGTTACGCACTTTGACCTTGGTCACCGGGCGGTCTTCGTTGAAGCTGATCGGCGAGCTGGCGTAAATGGTGCCACCCAGCGGCACGTTGTCTTCATTGCCTTTTTGTACGCCACCGGGGTTTTTCGCGTGCGGGATGTTGTGATCCGGGTGAGTGTCCTGGTGCGGGCTGGCAGGAGCGGCTGGGGCAGCGGTTTTTTTGGTGCTCATCACTGATTCCTCAAAACGGGTCTGTTTGCGTTAACCGGCTACTGCTTGCCGTTACTTGATCGGGTCGTGGACCGTGACCAGTCGGCTGCCATCGGTGAAAATCGCTTCAACCTGAACGTTGGGAATGAGGTCGCTGACGCCTTCCATGACATCGTCCTTGGTCAGTACTTTGCTGGCCTCTGTCATGACATCTTCAACCGTCTTTCCGTCCCGTGCGCCTTCCAGTGCCGTCACGGTGATAATTGAAACGGCCTCCGGGTAGTTCAACTTCAAGCCACGAGCCTTGCGGCGCAATGCCACGTCCGACAAGGTGTAAATCATCAGTTTGTCGATTTCTCTCGGGGTGAGCTGCATAAGCCCTCCTATCTACAATGCGGTAAACATGAGTTTTTAGAATGCCGGTCAGGGCTCAAACCTGCGCCTGGCAACAGGGTCGATTACGCCCACGCGAAAGCGCTCGCCGGTTGATTGCCAGTTGATTTTTCGAGGGGAAAGCAAGTCCGCTTGGTGCATGGCGCTGGCAGCGGGTGAGGTGCTAGTGCGTTTCATAGGCTCAACCGTTCAAGTCCTTTAAGACGGGCGCGATGAGAGCCTAGACCATAATTTTCAACAGGTGAGACGAAAAGGCAGTGTGTTTGATGGTCTGTTTGAGGCGGCAGGGGTTTTGCTAGAGACAGTGGCTTTTATAAAAAACCAATAAATACAGTGAGTTAAAGTTTTTTTGGCGGCGTGTTTAAAAGGTTATAAGCCTATTTCTCAGCTCAAGAAGCTTCGCTCGCTGTGTAAAAATCTTCATCTTTAGTGCGATATATCATTTAAATAGAGGGGATTTTGTAGGAGCAAGCTTGCCCGCGATCTTTGGGTATTTAAATTCCAAAGCTCACTCCTGCAATCAGAGGTTTATTTTTTGTCAGCGTCAGTCTTTTTTTTAAACAGATGTTTGTGTGTTTGGTAGAGGGCGGCGTGCAACTGATCATTTAGCTCAGTCAGTTGCCTGAGCATTTCCAGGCTCAACCATACATAGGCATAAAACGGCGTTTCGGCGTTTTTCCCGTTGATGCATTGCAAGGCCAGTTCCTTGAGATCGCGGGTGGTCTGGCGTAGTTGGCCGCTGATTTCGTTATTACCGATACCCATGCAGAGCTTGTTTTGCAGCGACTCCAGGGCTTGCGGAATCAAGCGCCGAACATCGCGCAAGGCGGGCTCATTCTCGATCAGCTTGTGACTCGCCGCGGACGACCAGTAGGCATCGACCATCAGTGAGAACGTCGTAACAAGATTGCGGTGCAGCGTTTGCAAAGACTCAAACACGGCGGGCTTCAAGTTACTTTCGTTACTGGCCGGGGCGATGTAGCTGCGTAACTTGATGACCGCGTCCAGTTCATTTTTTAATTGATCTTCAAGGTTTGGCCGTTCCAGGGTCTGGGGTGAGAAGTAGGCCTCATAGAGTTCATTTAGCGTGTGCAGGCTCTGGCTGAACTTGATGCGCAGGTCGGTATAGGCCCGTTGCGGGTAGATGCTGGTGTAAAGCATCGCCAGCAGCGACCCGGCCAGCACATAGACGCTGCGCAGAATCGCCGACTCCATATCGTTGGGCGGCGAGCAACTGACCACGGCCAGGGTTGAACCGATCAACAAGGCCATGTATGGGTGCTTGCCCAGGGTCAGGTAGCCGGCGACAAACATCATGATTGCGCACCACAACAGCATGGCCGGGAACGAAAAGGTCTCCAGATACAACGCCACCAGACCGGAAAGCGCACCCAACACGGTGCCGCCAGTCCTTTGCAAGGCCCGCGCGAAGACATTGCCCCAATACGGCTGTGGTCCCATCACGATCAGCATGGTAATCAACGCCCAAGACGCATCGTCCAGCTTGAAGTAACGAATCACCACGAAGGTAACCAGGAACGCCAGGCTGATGCGAGTGGCATGAATCCAGCGGTAGTATTGACAGGCCAGTTGTTCCAGATTGGAAATCTTTTTACCCAGCTGCATAGAGACCCCAATCGCTGTGATGGATTGGGCAGCCAGCGTAGTTCACGTTGAAGAGGTTGACCATGTCGCCGTCGAAGTGCTCGTACACATAACGCTGCGGCTCATGGCTTTGAGAGCAATCAGAAACGGCTTACGGAATACAGCGCCAGCTTCCTTTGAACATGAGCGGAACCTGGCATGGCCTGCGCCACTTCGCCAATGATGCGAGCGAGTCGATCAGGCAGGGGCGATGTCCCATCCATTCGACAGGGAAGGTGATGTCGAGAGGTGAAAAGCCAGCATTGCCGCAAGAACACCCGGATCCGGTGTTCTCAGGGATCAATCACGGTGACCCGCATGTTGTAAGTCGCTCTAGGGTGAAAGGTCATCCTGGCCCCCCGAGAGCTTGCGGCTAACGCCTCTTCGTGAACAACCCCATGACAGCGGCATCCCCGAGTTCTTACAGGCCTCGGGCAGGCATAGGCCATCATGCTTGCGGGCTAGTTTAGGCATGCCTTCAAGGGGCTGAAGTGCTGAGTTAGACATCTACGAACGCTGCGTATTGTTTATAGATGAGATATTTATCATGCCTTGGATATTGCTTTCTGGGCGCATCGTTTAATAAGTGGCCGCGCCCTTTGGGGCACTGGCGATGAGACTGGCTCCGTATGAGGTATTCATACCCTCCAAGGCAAGGCTACCGGAGTACCGTCTACAGTGTAGGTGCTGCTACCTTCAACAATAGGAAAAACGCCTTTGCAGAGTGGGCAGGCTACTTTGTGACCGAGTCCGACGATGGGTTTGCCGTGGAGATCGGTTTGGGTGAACGCTTCAAGTACAACACCACCGTTTGCGTTTAGGGTCTTGCTCCAGCGGTCTTTGCGGCTGTTGCTGTTTTTCGTTGAGCAGGTTGCCCGCCGGGCCGAAGGCGAAGGTGGCGCTGCTGTTGTGATTGGGTTGTTTCGCGGGCATCGGCGACGCGGGGCCAATGCGGGTGATGCGTGCTTGTTAAAGAGCGGTAGCTTGTGTGGTCAGCGGTGAACCGATGCGCGTGAGCCTCTGGCGATCAGGCTGGCACCACAGGCGGTCTTCATGCCGTCCAGCGCCACTGGAACGCCGTTAACGGAATAGGTGCTGCTGCCTTCGACAATCGGGAATGCTCCCTTGCACAGGGGGCATTTCACCAAGTTGCCTTTGCCCGCCATTGGCTTGCCGTTGAGGTTGGTGTGTGGGATGGATTCAATGACAACGCCACCGTGGTCGGTGGTGTCGCCAAGTTGAATAATAGGTTTCATCTCTAATGGCTCATTTTTTTGTCAGTATCACATCTTTATTAAGAACAATAATGTCCACGTGATTTTCGTGTGAGAAATTGTCCACCATATCCTGAAAGTGCATGTGTTCTAATTCGTGGGCCTCCATTTCTTTGGCGGCATTAGTAAAAAAATTTCCGATTACTTTGAGTGTATTGGTATCGGCCACTATTGATATTTCATCTAGCTTTATCTCTTCACTGGTGTTTGTGGCAGTTCCGTAAATGGCGAACATTTTTAGATTTTTCATATATCAAACCCTTTTTCTTTCAAATACTCTTTTTCAGTTCTGGTTAATCCAGAAATATCTCCGCGAGAGCCGTGGCTCTGTGTGCCATCTTTATTGATAACAATTTCTTGTCGTCTGGATTTACATTCGCAGTGTGCATGTAATTGTTGATTTGTATTCTCAACGTGAGGTGGATCAATACGAATTCTGCCATTTCCAACGGGCTGCCAGCGCCCAGATTTAGCCAACCCCAGCGGATCAACCCACCCCACTGGATTTGGCGCATACGCAAACAGGTTCAACCCACCCGCATACCCAATCGGGTCTTTGCTGATGAACCGTCCCACCCTCGGATCATAGTACCGATAGCGGTTGTAGTGCAGCCCTGTTTCGTGGTCGTGGTATTGGCCTTGAAACCTGATCGGGTTGTTCAGGCCTTGTTGTTTGGCAGTGTCCGAACGGTGTTCAACGATTTAACCCCAGGCTTTGTAGTCTGCGCTCCAGACGATTTGGCCGTTCTGGTCGGTCATTTCCTGCGGGGTGCCGAGGTGGTCGCAGTGGTACCAACTCAGGACGTCGATTTTCGGTGCGACGGGTGTGTAGGTCCACAGCGGGTCGGTTTTTTGGCTGTACTCGCCGCTGTAGTCGGGCTGTTTGAGCAGGCGGATGTTGCGTAACCGCTCCATGAACCCCACATTCAAAGCCGCCGCGTGATCCCGGATGCTGTGCTCCCGATTTCTTTCTGGAGCCCATCCGCCATGATGCGTCCCGACGCAAAAGTCGAAAAAGTGTATCTGTACCCCAAGCCCGTCGACTTC